>JBCBZW010000007.1 GCA_039815145.1 Pseudomonadota bacterium | reverse complement strand
GGGCATGACGAAGTGGGAGGACAAATCATGCAGGGTGACGGCGTCACCCTCGGCGATGGGTAGGTCCGCAGCGGTGAGATAGCCCGGCGCCACCCGCTCCACGCGTCCGTCGCGTATGACGACGCTGGAGGTGTCGAGCACCTCTGCCCCGGGCACCGGTAGCAGTTGGCCGGCATGCACGACGGTCCACTGCGCCGCCTTCGTCAAAGGGGACGCCAACGCCAACCCCACCAGCAGCAACGCCGCGCTGCGTCGAACCCGTCTCGTCATCGCTCAGTCCCCTGCCGTCAACCGTTCTCCAATGTACACGAGGACGCGGTGGCGGCGCCTCTCGACCACCTAGTCGAGGAGCAGACGACGGCCGAAGGGCGTCTCCACCTCAGCGGCGCTCGCAGGAGTGGCCCAGATCACTGGCCAACGGGGACGCAGGCGGGCGGGACCCTCAAGGTCCGTGAGCACCACACCGATGTCCGGTCGCAACTCGTCGGCCGCTTCGAGCAGCGGCGTGAAGTCCGTGCCGCCGCCGCCATCGATATCCAAGGTCGGCACACTGAACGGCATGCCGGGACGGAAGTGCTTCACGTGACGCACCTGATCATCGCCGACGATCAAGCTCACGTGCGCTTCGCAACGCCGGCCGATGGCCGTGATCTCGCCGCAAAAGCGCCGTAGCAACGGCTCATCGATGGACCCTGAGACATCGACCATGACCACCAACCGCGTGACAGCCCGCAGCGACGAGGTGCCCGGCTCGAAGGGCATGCGTCGCCCGCGGCTGTCGCGCCCCTGGTTGGCGAGCCAGGACCGGGCCGGGCGCGACCAGCTGATCGAGGTAAGCGGCGCGAGGCCTCGCGCCAGCCACGTGCGCAGCAGCGCCTGCCACGGCGTCCGCGGCATCGGCACGTCGGCGAGTAGTTCTCTTAGCAAGGAGTGGGCGCCGTCGCGGGCGTGGCCGCGTGAGATGCGCTCGCGCCAATCGCGCGCCCGTTCGGCCTCCGCCTCAGGGGCATCGCCGGCCGCGGCGGGCAGGAGATCACGGGGCTCGCCGGCGGCGAGGTCGCGGGTGGCGCTGGCGCGGGGCCCATCGGTCATCTGATCGAGATCGGATGCGCGTTGCGCGCTGGAGGCCGCACGCTCCGCCGAGTCCTCCTCCTGCTGCTGCGGATCGCCGCCTTGGCCACCGCTCCCCTGCTGGCCCTCGCCCTCCCCCGCGCTCGCCTCCTGGCGACCGCCACCGCCCCCACCGCTGGCGGAGCGCCCCTGGCGATCGTCGATGGCACGATACAAGCGCTCGACGTCCCATTCGAGGAGCGACTTCTCCACCGGCTCATCGATGCGCAACACGCGGGACAGCAAGGCCTCCAGGCGCACGGCGCGCGGTGACAGCTCCAACCAACTGAGGTGCCCAAGGGCACTGTTGACGATCGCATCGGCGCAGGCGTTGAAGAGCTCGGGATCGACGTCGCCGACCACCTGACGCAGGGCCTCGCTCCGCTGCGGATGGCGCAGGGCCACGTGCAACACCTGGTGCGCGACGAGCCCCGTCTGGCGCGCCAGGGTGAGCCCCTCGAAGGCGGGGCCGTAGCGGATCTCCTCACCGTCCGTAGCCGCCTCGAGCTCGCGCTTGCCGAGGTCGTCATCGTCGCGATGGGCGATCCACAGGGCGAGGCTGCCGGTGGCGGGGGCGTATTCCACCATGCGCTGGATCGCGCGCGTGCCGCGATGCTCGTGCACGGCACCGGCGGGCGAGGTGGTGGTCATGCGCTGGCGTCGTCGCGCTGGGCCACGTAGCGCTGGTAGACGGGGCTCTCCAGGATCGCCCCCTCCAAGCCCTGGTTGAGGGCCCGTTCGAACAGCAACTCCATGGTGAGCGTCTGCGCCTCGCGGATGGGCAGGGGCTGCTGGGCTTTGGTGTCCGGCAGCTGCTCGATGATCTCCAGGGCCCGGGTCACGCGCGCCGATTCATCGCAGGCAGCCAGGAGGCCGTAGATCATGCCGTACAGGGCATCGAGGGTGCGCGGCAGCAGCTCGGCGGTCTCGGGCCCCGCCTTGGCGGCGAGCAGTTCGAGCACGTTGGTGCCCGCTTCGATCTCGCGCAGCACGCCGAAGAACTCGGCGGCGTTGGCCGCGCCGATGCGTCCCTGCACGAACAACCGTTGCTGCTCAGGATCGGCGTTCGACTGCAGCACCCGCGAGACGTCCTCCCAGCCCCGTGGACTGGCGCCGACGAGGTGGTCGTTCGCCACCTGCGAGGCGGTGTCGTCGAGGCGATCGGGTCGTACCTTCAGATAGGCCATGACCTGTGGCGCGAGGCCGTTGGCCAGGGCGTAAGCGAGGAACGCATCCACCGTGCTCTGCACGTTGAAGTGGAACATGCGATCGGCCAGTGCCGTGCCCATGTCGTGGCTCACGGCGCCGTGGAAGGCGGCGTTGCCCGCGGCCACCACCAGCCAGCCGTCCGGTAGGCGGTAGTTGCCGACGCGACGATCGAGGATCAGGGAGTAGGCGCTGATCTGCAGGCGCTGATCGGCGGCGGTGAGTTCATCGAGAAACAGGATGCCCTCGGGGTTCGAGCCGTCGGGCAGGAACTCCGGCGGAAACCACACCGTGCGCTGCTGCTCGTCGTCCGCGTAGATGGCACCGCGGATGTCCACCGGCTCGATGCTGGTCAGGCGCAGGTCCACCAACGGTACCTGATGGTGCTCGGCCACCTGGCGCACGATCGAGGACTTGCCGACACCGCGCGTGCCCCACAGCATCGTCGCGCGCTGGCGCAGCACCGGATCGGCGAACTGACCGAGCAGGGCCGACTTGGCAGCGGTGATCGAGACCGCCGGGATGTTCATGGGATTGGCCTGCACCAACGATCTCCTGGGTGCTAATGGAACTATTTGTTAGGGGGCGTCGCCGCCGGCTGCAACCACACGGTTTGCTTCAGGGGTGTCGGGCGCGGCGGTATCTCCAGCACGGGCAGCTCGCGCAGGGAGAAGAAGGCGATCAGCGCCACCGTGGGCAGCTGGAAGATGATCACGAGGAAGCCGGGGTTCTTCGCCGTGGGCAGGAACATCAGACTCGGCGTGATGATCATGAAGGCGACCAACGCCAGGGCGGGCGAGATCCGCTGCAGCGCCGCGCGCCAGCGGGCGCTCTTGTGGCGCGTGTGATACTCGCCAGGCCCCGCGGCGAGCGTCTGCGCGACGTGACTCACGATGCCGTCGACGGCGGCTTCGGCCTCGCGCGTCCGGTCGGGTTCCTTCGGCGGCACGCGCAAGGAGCCTCGCCAGCCGCGATGGGACGTCTTGCGCAGAGGCCGCCAGGCCCGGCCAGCGACGGAGAGAAAATCGTCCGGCAGCAGCAGATGCGCGCCGTCGTCGAGGGCCTGCAAGCGCACCTCCAACGGCGATCCCGCCAGCGTGTGCTCCACGGTCATCAACGCTCCCTGCGCGAAGCGCGCGTGGGCCGCGTCGATCTGCGGCGCCGGTGTGCCGCTCTGCGCGCTCGACGAGCGAATTCGATAGCTGCGCGCGAGCCAGGTGCCATCGATCTCGCGCCAGTGACGCGCCAGGGGGACAGACGTCACCCACTCGAGCAGGCGGGCGACCGGCTTGCCCGTGGCCTTGAGGGTCGCCACGAGTTCACCCTCCGGGGTGGTGGCCCTCAGCTGGCGCTCGAGCACGAAGCTGTCCCCTGAGCGCTCCGGCGCCTCGAGGGTGAGGTGCTCGGTGACCGCGGGCATCGATTCGGTGGCCGGATGCTCGAGGGGCTTGAAGTCGAGGCGCCGCCGAGCCCGATCGCTCGCCTCCAGGTCCACCTGGCGGTCGGCGGCGGAGAACGGCGCCACCAGCTCCAGCACGTCGTGGTGCGTGAGCGGCGTGCGCACTTCGTCCGCGTTGGGCACACGCTTGCCGTAGATGTACTGGAGGTTCGACATGGCTGGAGGGCTCACTCCCCAGGAGACGCTACAGAGGGCCAGACCCGCCATTGGACACGATGCGCACGGCTTCGCCAAGCAACGCCCCTGCGCTTCGCGAGAGAGAGAACAGGCAAGGGCCGTACGGTGGCCACCGTCGCGCCGAGGGAGGATAATCGCAGCCCTATGAACTTCTGCACCAACTGTGGCCATCCCGTTACCCAACGGGTCCCGCCCGGCGACAACCTTCCCCGCTACGTCTGCGACAACTGCCACACGATCCACTACATCAACCCACGCAACGTGGTGGGCTGCGTCGTGGAGTGGGAGGGCAGCATCCTGCTCTGTCGCCGCGCCATCGAGCCCCGCCACGGCTACTGGACGGCCCCGGCGGGCTTCATGGAGTGTAGCGAGACGGTCGCTGAAGGCGCCGCCCGCGAGGTACGGGAAGAGGCCTTGGCGGAGGTGGACATGGGCTCCATGCTCGCCGTGGTCAACGTGCCCCACGTGGATCAGGTGCACATCATGTTCCGCGCCACCCTGCGCGACGGTCAGTACGGTGTGGGGGAGGAGACGCTCGAGTCAGCGCTGGTGCCGATCGAGGACATTCCCTGGGACGAACTCGCCTTCCCCAGCGTGCGCTTCTCCCTCGAACGCTACCTGGACGACCGCCGCGATCAGGTGGAGCGATTGCACATGACGCGCGTGGAGCGCATGAAGCGCTGACTGTGGCACACTAGCGTCTATTCTTGTTGACACTTAAGAGAAACGGAGTTCCAGGCGAATGACCTTCGTGGTTACCGAATCGTGCATCAAGTGCAAATACACCGACTGCGTGGAAGTGTGCCCCGTCGACTGCTTTCACGAGGGACCGAACTTCCTCGTAATCGACCCGGAGGAGTGCATCGACTGCACCCTGTGCGAGCCGGAGTGCCCGGTCGAGGCGATCTACTCGGAGGACGAGTTGCCCGATGGGCAGCACCAGTTCCTCGAGCTCAACGCCGAGCTGTCCAAGAACTGGCCGGTGATCACGGAGAAGAAGGACTCTCCGGACGATGCGGGCGAGTGGGATAAGGTGGAAGACAAGCTCCAATACCTGGAGCGCTGAACGCAATCAGCCGCTGCGCCCCGATGTGGAACGCAGCGGCTGAGGATGCTAGCGAACGAAGAGCGATCAGCTTTCGTTGCCGCCCGCGATCTGCTCCAGGCGCGCCTTCAGCTGCGGTGCCGGCAGGTAGCCCCCGATCAGATAACCGCTCTCGGTGACGATAGCCGGCGTCCCGGTGACGCCGGCGTTACGTCCCACGTTCCAGCCCTTGTCCACCGCATCGGTCTCGCAGGACTCGGCCTGCACATCGATACCAGCCTTGGCATTGGTGAGCGCCGCGTTGCGATCGTCAGCGCAGAACACCTCGACGGCCTTGGTCCACGACGGCGAGTTCGGGCCGCTGCGCGGGTACAGGGCGTAGCTCACCTTGATGCCGAGATCGTTCAGCTGGGCGATCTCCTGGTGCAGCTTGCGGCAGTAGCCGCAGTCGATGTCCGTGAAGACGGTGATCGAGTGCTCCACCGGCTTGCCCTCGGGGGCGAAGACGACCGTGGACTCGGGATCCAGCTCGGACATCAGCGACAGGCGCGCGCCGCTGCGACGCATCTCCGTCACGTTCTCGCGCGTCTCCAGATCGATCATGTCGCCCTGGATCACGTAGCGAGCGTCTTCGGACATGTAGTAGACGGCCGTGCCACCCCCGACAGCCACTTCGTACAGGTTGGGGATGGTCGACTCCTTCACCTCCGCGTCGGTGAAGTTAGGCATGCGCTCCACGAGGGCAGCGGCCACCTGGTCGGTCTTCGACAGGGCCTTCTCAGCGGCGGGATCGGCCGCCTGCGCGCCCATCGCGCACAGCAGCGAGGCAGCGGCCGCCGAGGCCACCGGGATCGAGCGGATCATGTTGTATTTCATTGGAATTCGGCCTTGAGGCTGGGTTGCGAGTTAGTTGCGTCGATTCGACCGCCGGGTCGGCGCGAAGTTCGCTGGTCCCACACGGCGCCAGGGTCTTGCGACGGATCGCAAGCGAGTCTATCAGACCCTCATGGCGGAATGATTGGGTGGGGAAGGCGAGGCCGCTGAGCGCCCTCGCCGAGCATCCGCGGCTGGGGGTCAGCCGCGGGGATGATGCTCGGAGTGGATGTCCTTCAGGCGCTCGCGGGCCACGTGGGTGTAGATCTGCGTCGTCGACAGATCGCTGTGGCCGAGCAGCATCTGCACCACGCGCAGGTCAGCGCCGTGGTTCAGCAGATGGGTCGCGAAGGCGTGGCGCAGCGTGTGCGGCGAGAGATCGCCGTCGATGCCGGCCGCCTTGGCGTAGCGCTTGATGATGTGCCAGAAGGCCTGGCGCGTCATGCGATCGCCGCGTCGGGTGGGGAAGAGATACTCGGTCTGGCGCTCGAGGAGGATCTCCAGGCGAGGGCCTTCGATAAAGCGCTGCAACCAGGTCTGCGCCTCTTCGCCGAGGGGAATCAGGCGCTCGCGATCACCTTTACCGGAGATGCGCACCACGCCCTGCACCAGGCTCACTTCCGTGTAGCGCAGGTTGATGAGCTCGGTCACGCGCAGGCCGGTGGCGTACAACACTTCGAGCATCGTGCGATCGCGGCAACCGAGCGGATCGGAGACGTTAGGTGCTCCGAGCAACGACTCCACCTCTTCCTCGGTCAGGGACTTCGGCAAGGTGCGGCCGATCTTCGGCATTTGAATGTGCGCGGTCGGGTCTTCCTGCAGCTTGCCCTCGCGCACCATGTAGCGGTACAGGCGACGGAAGCTGGAGAGCTGACGTGCGGTCGAGCGCGGACGGGCGCCGCCCTCAACGCGGTGATCGATGAACTGCACGAGGACCTCTCGATCCACGTCGAGCAGCCCCATGTCCTTCTCGGCCAACCAGCGGGCCAGGGACATCAGGTCCGCCCGATAGGCAGACAACGTGTTCTTCGACAGGCCTCTCTCCGCCCAGATGGCATCGAGGAAGCGGTCGATTACACCTTCCGCCTGCGCCACTCGGGGCGAGGGCGGCTCGTCTTTCTTCGCTTTATTAAGCGGCACCACCGCATTCACCGGCTCCACCTCTATCTCACCCGCGTTGTCGCAACTCAGAAGCATCGGTCGCATCCCTTGCAGCCTGGCCTTCCGTTGGCGGTCCGACCTGTGGGCGCAACGTAAGTCCGCCCGGAGTACAGGCAGAGTATGGCGAGGCGCGGCGCAGGGGGCCGTGAACCTATTCACATATCGCACTTGACGCGGAGGGCGCGCGAACTACGTCACAGTTCCGCGCTTCGAGTGTGACGTACTCGCTATTGTTGCGGCGCACCAAGGGATCCTGGTGCACAAAGCGGCCTGCCTAGGGTGGTCTACAAGTTACGCCGGTAACGCCCCCCCACGCGATAGAGCGCGTCACTGATCGTACCCAACGAGCAGTGGCGCACGGCCACCATCAGGTGATCGAAGAGGTTGTCGCCCGTGCGGGCCGCCCCCTGCAACGCGGCCAGCGCCTCGGCGCCGGGGTCCCGGCCGTTGGCGACGAAGGCCTCGACCGCCGCCACCTGCTGACGCTTCTCCTCCTCAGAGGATCGGATCAGCTCGTTCTCGGTCTGTTCCTCCTCGCTCGCCTCGCCGCCCTCCTTGAGGAAGGTGTTGACGCCGATGATGGGCAGGCTGCCGTCGTGCTTTCGCGCTTCGTACAGCATGCTTTCATCCTGGATACGACCGCGCTGGTACATGGTCTCCATCGCCCCCAGCACGCCGCCGCGCTCGGCGAGGCGTTCGAACTCCGCGTACACCGCATCTTCTACCGCGCGCGTCAGCTCCTCGATTACGAAGGAACCCTGCCAGGGGTTCTGGTTCTGGTTGATGCCGAGCTCGCGGTTGATGATCAGCTGGATCGCCATGGCCCGGCGCACGGAGTCCTCGGTCGGCGTGGTCAGGGCCTCGTCGAAGGCATTGGTGTGCAGGCTGTTGCAGCTGTCGAACAGGGCGTACATGGCCTGCAGGGTGGTGCGGATGTCGTTGAACTGGATCTCCTGCGCGTGGAGGCTCCGGCCCGAGGTCTGGATGTGGTACTTCAGCATCTGGCTGCGCGGCGAGGCGCCGTAGCGCTCGCGCATGGCCCGCGCCCAGATCCGTCGCGCTACGCGCCCGATCACCGCGTACTCCGGATCCATGCCGTTGGAGAAGAAGAAGCTCAGGTTCGGCGCGAAGCTGTCGATGGGCAGGCCGCGGCTCAGGTAGTACTCGACGATGGTGAAGCCGTTGGCCAGGGTGAAGGCGAGCTGGGAGATCGGGTTCGCCCCTGCCTCAGCGATGTGATAGCCGCTCACGGACACGCTGTAGAAATTGCGCACGCCGTTGTGGCTGAAGTACTCCTGCACGTCGCCCATCAGGCGCATGGCGAACTCGGTGGAGAAGATGCAGGTGTTCTGCGCCTGGTCCTCCTTCAGGATGTCCGCCTGCACGGTACCGCGCACGGCGCGAAGCGCGTCGTCCCGGATCTTCGCGTACACCTCCGGCTCCACCACGGCGGCGCCATGGGTGCCGAGCAACCCCAGACCCAGCCCGTCGTGCGTGCCAGGCAGGTCACCTTGGTAGACGGCTCCGCTCACCGCCAGGTCCTTGCGCACCTGATCCAGTTGCCCCTGCTCGCGCAGGTAGCGCTCGACCTGCTGGTCGATGGCCGTGTTCAGGAACATGGCCATCAGCACGGGCGCCGGGCCGTTGATGGTCATCGACACGGACGTGGTGGGCGCGCACAGGTCGAAACCCGAGTAGAGCTTCTTCATGTCGTCCAGCGTCGCGATGGAGACGCCGGCGTTGCCGATCTTGCCGTAGATGTCCGGACGCGTGGCCGGGTCCTCGCCGTAGAGGGTGACCGAATCGAAGGCGGTGGACAGGCGCGTGGTCGACTGGCCGGCGGCCAGGTAGTGGAAGCGTCGGTTGGTGCGCTCCGGCGTGCCCTCACCGGCGAACATCCGCGTTGGGTCCTCCGCTTCGCGACGGTAGGGGTAGACGCCCGCCGTGTAGGGGTAGGCACCGGGCAGGTTCTCCTCCATGAGGAACCGCAGCAGGTCGCCCCAGTCGCGTCGATCGGGCACGGCGATCTTCGGCAGCGACAGGCCGGAGAGGCTCTGGGTGTAGTTGTCGCCTTCGATGGTGCGGCCGCGCACCTGGTAGGCGTAGCGTTCGCTGCGAGCGGCGTCGGCCCGTGCCGGCCACTCGCGAAGCAGGCCCAGGCCCTCGGCGCCGATACGCTCCAGCGCTTCGTTGTAGCGAGCGACGAGGGCGTCGACGCCGTCGCGTACCGCAGCGGGTATGTCGAGCGCCGCCAGCTGCGCCTCACCGAGGGTCTCGAAGGCTGGTAGAGGCGCGCCGTCCGGCAGCAACGCCTGCAGAGCGCCGAAGCAGGCGTACGCGCGACTCGCCGCGTCCGCTGCGGCGTCAATCGTGGCACGCACATCGCGGCCACTGGCCACGATCTCCGCCAGGTAGCGTTCACGCGCGGCCGGCACCAACGGTTCGTTGCTGCCCGCGGGCACCTCCGTGCTCACCGCCCCGGGCGCGTTCTGCTTGCCGTCGGCAGACCAGGCGGCCGCCCCGCCACGCAGGCCGCGTGCCTCGCTGCTCTCCCCCAGGGCCCCGCACAGGGCGGCGAACAAGCGGTTCACCCCGGCATCGTTGAAGCGGCTGGCGATCGCCGGGTATACCGGAACCTCCTCGTCGGGCACGTCGAAGCGCACGCGGTTGCGCCGCCACTGCTTGCGAATCTCGCGCAGGGCATCTTCCGAACCGCGCCTTTCGAATTTGTTGAGAACGATGAGATCGGCGAAGTCCAGCATGTCGATCTTCTCGAGCTGGCTGGGTGCGCCGAAATCGACGGTCATCACGTAGAGCGAGAGATCCACCAGGTCGACGATCTGCGTATCGCTCTGGCCGATACCGGCGGTCTCGACGACGACGAGATCGAAACCCGTGTGAGTGAGCAGGTTGATGCAATCGCCCAGCACTTCGGCCGTGGCCAGGTGCTGGCGTCGGGTGGCGAGGGAGCGCATGAAGATGCGATCGCTCGCCAGCGAGTTCATGCGGATCCGATCCCCGAGCAGGGCGCCTCCCGTGCGTCGACGCGTGGGATCCACGGCGAGCACCCCCACCCGGTACTCGGGGAAGGTGGCGAGGATGCGCTGGAGCAACTCATCGAGCAGGCTGCTCTTGCCCGCACCACCCGTACCGGTGATGCCGATCACCGGCGGCCGCGCGTGCTCGCCAGGACGCGACACCAGCGAGGACAGATCGGTCTGCCCCTCCTCCAAGGCGCTGATAGCGCGGGCAATCGCCGTGTGATCCTCCGCGCGCAGCGAGCGATTCTGTTCGCCGGCGAGCCCTGGCCGGTTCACTTCGCCGGCCCGCTCGATCACATCGTCGATCATGCCCTCGAGGCCCAGGCGCAGGCCGTCGTTGGGGCTGTAGACACGAGTCACGCCGTAGGCTTCGAGGTCGCGAATTTCCTCCGGGCTGATCGTGCCACCGCCGCCGGCGAACACGCGGATGTGTTGCGCGCCGTAGTGGGCCAGGCGGTCGACCATGTACTTGAAGTACTCGACGTGACCACCCTGGTAGGACGAGCACGCGATACCGGCGGCATCCTCTTGCACTGCCGCGCGCACGACCTCCTCGACACTACGGTTGTGGCCGAGGTGAACGACCTCCGCCCCCTTGGCCAGGAGCAGGCGGCGCATGATGTTAATTGCGGCGTCGTGGCCGTCGAAGAGCGACGCTGCGGTGACGAAGCGCACGGGCGGACGATCGACGGCCGACTGGCGGTTATCGACGGCAGATAGCGGTGCATTCATCGGTTTTGAGCTCTTTCGGTTGAACTTGAGTTAGCAGGCGACAGCGTACCCTTACGCGGCGCTGCGGATCTTGTGTACCGGGGCAATTGGTTTCACATGAAATTTTTTGCACTGCGCAAGCAGACTGATAACAGGAGTGCTTTCATCGCTCGCTTTCGTCGATGATCGAAGACGACTTCCCATCGCGCGTTCTTGCGCTAGAATGCCGCCCCACTCGGCACAGTCGTGCCTGTTCAGAACGCGCCAGGGCGCCCCGGCCTCAAAGCCCGGAGACTCGCTGCCCAGCGCCACGGAGGTCCCATGCAACTGTTCGACATCCTCGCGGAGCAAGGTCACGAAGAGGTGGTCTTCTTCCACCACAAGGAATCGGGTCTGCGCGCCATCGTTGCCATCCACAACACCACCCTCGGCCCCGCCCTCGGCGGCCTGCGCATGTGGCCCTACTCCAGCGAGGCTGATGCGGTGAAGGACGTGCTGCGCCTCTCCCGCGGCATGACCTACAAGGCGGCCGTGGCTGGACTGAATCTCGGCGGCGGCAAGGCGGTGCTGATCGGCGATCCCGAGACGCACAAGAGCGAGGCCCTGTTCCGCGCCCTCGGCCGCTTCATCGGCTCCCTCGGTGGGCGCTACATCACGGCCGAAGACGTGGGCACCACGGTCGAGGACATGGAGTACATCTTCCAGGAGACCGATCGCGTGGTCGGCGTGCACCCGGTGCACGGCGGTAGCGGCGATCCCTCCCCCTTCACCGCGGCCGGCACCCTCGAGGGCATCCGCGCCTGCCTCAACAAGCGCTACGGCCATACGGACTTGTCCAAGCTCGCGTACGCCGTACAGGGCGTGGGCAGCGTCGGCGGCAAGCTCGCCGTGCTGCTGCGCGAGCGCGGCGCCAAGGTGTTCGCCTGCGACCTCAACGAAGATCGCGTCCAGCAGCTGGCCGACGAGCACGGCATCGAGCCCGTGCCCATGAGCGAGATCTACGACGTGGACGCCCAAGTGTTCGCCCCCTGCGCCCTCGGCGGCATCATCAACGCCGACACCGTGCCGCGCCTGCGCTGCGACATCGTCTGCGGCAGCGCCAACAACCAGCTCGAGAGCGAGGAATGGGGTACCGAGCTCGAGGCGCGCAACATCCTCTACGCACCGGACTACGCGGTGAACTCCGGCGGTTTGATCAACGTCGCCCTGGAGCTTCAGGGCTACGACCGGGGTCGCGCCTACCAGGCTATCGAAACCATTTACACGAGCGTCGGCAACATCTTCGGCATCGCCGAGCGCGACGGCATCCCCTCCTGGCAGGCGGCCAACCGCCTCGCCGAGGAGCGCATCCGTGCCGTCTCCAGCACGCGCATGCCGTACACGCTGCGCTTCAAGGATCGCTTGAGCGGTCGCAAGCCCTGGCGCCCCTCGCAGGGCTAGGGGCCTACACGCCAAACCCGGCGTCACGCGGACGCCGGGGCACGCGGTGCAAGGCCGCGTACGAAGGTGTCGAACAACGCCTCGCCCAACTCCTCCGGCGAGGCCGGGCCATCCTCCCGGTACCAACGACTCAACCAGTGCAGGGCGCCGAAGACGGCAAAGTCCGTCATCCGGATATCTGCTTCGGCGGCGATCGAACCGTCCTCGATACCCGCCTTCAAGATGGCGCGCAGGCGCGCGTCCAAGTCCTTCAGAAAGGCCGTCATCTGGCCGCGGATGTCGTCGCTGTGCGGCAGGGAGCCGATCTGCACGCCGCAGGCGCCCACGGGGGTCGCCATCATCCGCGCGTAGTGCACGAAAAACAGGCGTAAGCGCTCGAGGCCCGTGGCCGCCGAGCTCGCCGCCGCCATCACCGCCTTCGACTCCTCGGTGATGATGCGCAGGATCTCCACGGCGATGTCGTCCTTGCCGGAGACGTAGTGGTAGAGCGCCCCTTTAGTGACGTTCAGACGCTCCGCCAGCTCGTTCAGGGAGGTGGCGTGAAACCCCTTCTCGTTAAACAGGATAGCGGCGTGTTCGGCGATCACCCGGCGCTTGATGGCGTGCTGGGCCTCCCGGTCGGGCACCGTCGCAGCCCAGGGCGTGGGGCCCGCCGCGGCACCGCCCACGGGCTCCCGGGACACCTCGTAACTTCCTGTTGAATCTGTACTTTCCGTCATCGTCGCACTCCAAAAGCCGGGTCGCAGAGGACGCAGGAACGGCCGCCGCCGCCGCCTCGACTGGGGGACGAAAACGCTTGTGATCGACCCAGGGTTTAATCTAATCTACCGCACGGTAGAACTTTCGCCAACTCGGTCGAACTGTGCCGCCCCACCCGGCGAGCGCGTCTGTGCCCTGGAGCCTGCGATGAGCCTGTTCAACACCCACATCAACGACGATCTCGACATGCTGCGCGAGTCCGTGCGCCGCTTTGCCGAGACCCAGATCGCCCCGCTCGCCGAGGAGATCGACGCCACCAACACCTTCCCCCAGCCCCTGTGGCAGGAGCTGGGTGAGATGGGCCTGCTCGGCATGACCGTCGACGAGCAGTACGGCGGCTCCAGCCTCGGCTATCTGGCCCATTTGGTGGCGATGGAGGAGATCTCGCGCGCCTCGGCGTCCGTCGGCCTCTCCTACGGCGCCCACTCCAACCTGTGCCTGAACAACCTCTTCCTGCACGCCACGCCCAACCAGCGTGAGAAGTACGTGCCGAAGCTGTGTACGGGCGAATGGGTGGGGGCGCTCGCGATGTCCGAGCCCGGCGCGGGTTCCGACGTGGTCGGCTCCATGGCGTGCACAGCGCGCCGCGAGGGCGATCACTTCGTGGCCAACGGCAACAAGATGTGGATCACCAACGGCCCCGAGGCCGACGTGCTCGTGGTCTACATGCGCACGGACACGAGCTCGCGCGGCTCGCGCGGCATCACCGCCTTCATCGTCGAGAAGGGCATGGAAGGCTTCCGCACGGCGCAGAAGCTCGACAAGCTCGGCATGCGCGGCTCCAACACCTGTGAGCTGGTCTTCGAGGACTGCCGCATTCCGGTCGAGAACGTGCTCGGCACCATCGATGAGGGCGTCTACATTCTGATGGCGGGCCTCGACTCCGAGCGCCTCGTGCTCACCGGCGGCCCCCTCGGCATCATGCAGGCCTGCATGGACCTCGTGCTGCCCTACGTGCACGAGCGCAAACAGTTCGGTCAGCCGATCGGCGAGTTCGGCATCATGCAGGCTAAGCTAGCGGATATGTACGCCTCCCTGGCGGCCACTCGCGCCCTCGCCTACCGCACGGCCGAGCAGTTCGACGCCGGTCGCCCGACCCGCCAGGACGCCGCCGCTGCGCTCATGCTCGGCTCCTGCAACGCCGTGAAGCATGCCCTGGAGGCCGTGCAGATCCTCGGCGGCAACGGCTACATCAACGATTACCCCGCAGGGCGACTCCTGCGCGACGCCAAGCTCTACGAGATCGGCGCCGGCACCACGGAGATCCGCCAGATGCTGATCGGCCGCGAGCTTTACCGCGCGTCCGCTCCGGCGTCCTAAGCGCCGCCCCCCAACCACGAACACTGAGGAATCAGCCATGAGTGCAGACTCCGTCGTCATCGTCGCCGCCCGCCGCACTCCGTTGGGTGCGTTCCAGGGCGCCCTCGCCCCCGTGCCAGCGCCCGAGCTTGGCGCCCACGCCATCCGCGCCGCCGTCGCCGACGCTGGCCTCAAGGGCGATGAGATCTCTGAGGTGCTGATGGGCTGCGTGCTGCCCGCCGGCCTCGGCCAGGCGCCGGCACGCCAGGCCGCCCTCGCCGCGGGCCTCGACCTGCGTGTGGGCTGCACCACCGTGAGCAAGGTGTGCGGCTCCGGCATGAAGGCCGTGATGCTCGGCGCCGACCTCATCCGCGCCGGCTCCGCCTCCATCGTCGTCGCCGGTGGCATGGAGTCCATGACCAACGCGCCGTACCTCACGATGGGCGCGCGCGGCGGATTGCGCATGGGGCATCAGGAACTGCTCGATCATATGTTCTTCGACGGGCTTCAGAACCCCGCCGACAAGCGCATGATGGGCGACTTCGCCGAGATCACCGCTGGCGAGTACGCCTTCAGCCGTGACGACCAGGACGCCTTCGCGATCCAGTCGGTGGAGCGCGCCCTCGCCGCCGCCGCCGACGGTCGCTTCGACGCCGAGATCGTGCCCGTCGAGGTCACGCACCGTCGCAAGACCAACACCGTAAGCGTGGACGAAGAGCCGCCGCGCTGCGATCTCGATCGCATCCGCTCCCTGAAGCCCGCCTTCAAGCGCGACGGCGGCACCGTGACCGCGGCCTCGTCCTCCTCCATCTCCGACGGCGCCGCGGCCCTGGTGCTCATGAGCGAGGCGGAAGCCGAACGCCGCGGCCTCACGCCGTTGGCGCGGATCGCCGGGCACTCGGGCCACGCGCAGGAGCCCGAGTGGTTCACCACGGCCCCCGTGAAGGCGATCGCCAACGTGCAGGACATGCTCGGCTGGACGCCGCCCGACGTACAGCTCTACGAGATCAACGAAGCCTTCGCCGTGGTCACCATGGCCGCCATGCGCGACCTCAAGCTCGACCCGGCCCAGGTGAACGTGCACGGCGGTGCCTGCGCCCTCGGCCACCCGATCGGCGCGACCGGCGCCCGCATCCTCGTCACCCTGGTGCACGCCCTGCGTCAGCACGAGGGTAGCGGTCGCGGCATCGCCTCCCTGTGCATCGGCGGAGGCGAGGCCACGGCCGTCGCCGTCGAGCGCGTGAGCTAAGGGAACCTAATGCCCGTACTGAGTAGCCAGATCGATCCGCGCTCGGAGGCTTTCCAGCGCAGCGACGCCCACCACCGGCGCCTGGCGCAGGACCTGCGCGAGCGCCTCGCCCAGGTGCGCCTCGGCGGCGGCGAGCGCGCCCGTGAGCGTCACCTCTCACGCGGCAAGCTGCTGCCGCGTGATCGCATCGATGCGCTCCTCGACCCGGGCAGTGCCTTCCTGGAGCTCTCCGCCCTCGCCGCGGTCGATCTATACGATGGGCAGGCGCCAAGCGCTGGCGTGGTCGCAGGTATCGGTCGCATCGCGGGTACGGAGGCGGTGATCGTCGCCAACGACGCCACGGTCAAGGGCGGCGCCTACTTCCCGATGACGGTGAAGAAGCACCTGCGCGCACAGGAGGTCGCCCTCGAGAACCGGCTCCCCTGCATCTACCTCGTGGACTCCGGCGGTGCCTTCCTGCCTCTGCAGGACGAGGTGTTCCCCGATCGCGATCACTTCGGCCGCATCTTCTACCACCAGGCGCGGCTCTCGGCGGCGGGGATCCCGCAGATCGCGGTGGTCATGGGCAGTTGCACTGCCGGGGGCGCGTACGTGCCGGCGATGTGTGATGAGTCGATCATCGTGCGCAAGCAGGGCACCGTGTTTCTCGGCGGCCCGCCCCTGGTGAAGGCCGCCACGGGGGAGATCGTGGACGCGGAGACCCTCGGCGGCGGCGACGTCCATTGCCGCACCTCCGGCGTCACCGACTACCTGGCCGACAACGACGCGCACGCGCTGGAACTCGCCCGCGGCGTGGTCAGCCACCTGAACCAGCCCGCCCCGATCGCGCCGGACCGCGCGCCACGCCCGCCGCGCTACGCGCCGGAGGAGATCTACGGCTTGCTGCCGACGGAGAACCGCTACCCCTACGACGTGCGCGAAGTGATCGCGCGCCTCGTGGACGACTCGGCGTTCGAGGAGTTCAAGCCACTCTACGGCAAGACCCTGGTCACGGGCTTCGCCCACCTCGGTGGCTACCGGGTGGGGATCATCGCCAACAACGGCATCCTCTTCTCGGAGAGCGCGCTGAAGGGCGCGCACTTCATTCAGCTGTGCAACCAGCGCGGCATCCCCCTGCTGTTCCTGCAGAACATCTCCGGCTTCATGGTCGGCTCGAAGTACGAGCAGGCCGGCATCGCCAAGGACGGCGCCAAGATGGTGAACGCCGTGGCCACGAGCGTCGTGCCCAAGCTCACGGTGATCATCGGCGGCAGCTTCGGCGCCGGTAACTACGCCATGTGCGGGCGCGCCTACGGCGGGCGCTTCCTCTGGAGCTGGCCCAACGCGCGCATCTCCGTGATGGGCGGCGAGCAGGCCGCTTCCGTGCTGGCGCAGATCCGTCGCGACGGCCTCGAAGCCCGCGGCGGCGAGTGGCCCGAGGCCGAAGAGCAGGCCTTCAAGGACGAGATCGCCGGCCAGTACGAGGCCCAGGGCAACCCCTACCACGCCACGGCCCGCCTGTGGGATGACGGCGTGATCGATCCGGTGGACACCCGTCGCGTCCTGTCCCTGGCCCTCTCCAGCGTCCTGCGCGTGCCGCGCGACGATGGCCCGGGCTACGGCGTGTTCCGCATGTAAGCCAACGTTTTTCGAAGGTACTTAGAAGCTCATGCAATACCTGCACACCATGCTGCGCGTCGCCGACCTCGACGCGGCTCTCGACTTCTTCTGCGAGAAGCTAGGCCTGGAGCTGATCAGCAAGCGCGACTACGAGAAGGGCCGCTTCACGCTGGTCTTTCTCGCCGCCCCCGAAGACGCGGCCGCCGCGCGCGAGCGCAAGGCGCCCATGGTGGAGCTGACCCACAACTGGGATCCCGAGGAGTACACGGGCGGGCGCAACTTCGGCCACCTCGCCTACCGCGTCGACGACATCTACGCCCTGTGCCAGAAGCTCATGGACGCAGGCGTCACCATCAACCGCCCGCCGCGCGACGGCCACATGGCCTTCGTGCGCAGCCCCGACGGCATCTCCATCGAACTGCTGCAGAAGGGCGACTCCCTGGCGCCGCAGGAGCCTTGGGCCAGCATGGAGAACACGGGCACCTGGTAGGGCCCGATACCGATCGATGAGCGACTCACCCCTCCAGATCACCCGTGAAGACGGCATCGTCACCGTGGCCCTCGACCGGCCCCGGGTGCACAACGCCTTCGACGAGCACACGATCGCCGCCCTATCGGCAACCTTCGCCTCCCTGGCGGACGACGCTGACGCGCGGGTGATCGTGCTGCGCGGGAACGGTCGCTCCTTCTCCGCCGGCGGCGACGCCAACTGGATGAAGCGCATGGCCGCGGCGGATGCGCGGGCCAACCGCGACGACGCCCTCGCCCTGGCGCAGATGCTGCGACGCCTGACGGGCTTGCCCCAGCCGGTGGTGGCCCGCGTGCACGGCTACGCCTACGGCGGTGCCGTCGGCCTCGCGAGCGCCTGCGACATCGTCCTCGCCGCAGACGACGCGCGCTTCGCCCTCAGCGAGGTGCGCCTCGGGCTCGTGCCCGCCGTGATCTCGCCCTTCGTGGTCGAGGCAATCGGCGCGCGCCAGGCCCATCGCTACTTCCTCACGGGCGAGTCCTTCGACGCCGCCACCGCGCAGCGCATCGGCCTCGTCCACGAAGTGGTGCCCGCACCGGTACTCGATGCGCGCCTGGAACAGATCCTGCGCGAACTCGCCCAGGCCGGCCCCGCCGCCCAGCGCGAAGCCAAGACCCTGATCAACACGCTCGTTAGCGGCGATCACGCCGATGCTGGCGAGACGGACGCCTACACCGCCGACCTCATCGCCCGCGTGCGCGACAGCGCCGAGGGGCGCGAGGGCATCGGCGCCTTCCTCGACAAACGGACACCCGCGTGGCGAAGCTGACCAAACTCCTGATCGCAAACCGCGGCGAGATCGCTTGCCGCATCATGCGCACCTGCCGCGAGCTCGGCGTGGCGAGCGTGGCCGTGTACTCCACCGCGGACGCTAACGCCCGCCACGTGCGCGAGGCCGACGAGGCCTGGCCCATCGGCAACGCACCGGCCAGCGAGAGCTACCTGAACATCGATGCCCTGCTCGAGGCCGCCGCCCTCTCGGGCGCCGACGCCGTGCACCCGGGCTACGGCTTCCTGTCCGAGAACGCCACCTTCGCGCAACGGGTGCGCGAGGCGGGGCTGCACTTCGTGGGCCCCGGCGCCGACGCCATCGAACTCATGGGTTCCAAGGCCGCCTCCCGCGCCCGGATGCGCGACGCGGGCGTGCCGGTGCTGCCCGGCTACGACGGCGACGACCAATCCGACGAACGCCTGCGCGCTGAAGCGGAAGCCATCGGCTACCCGGTGCTGATCAAGGCCAGCGCGGGCGGCGGCGGTAAGGGCATGCGCGTGGCGCGCTCGAGCGATGAGTTCGTCGCCACCGCCGCCGGCGCACGTCGCGAAGCGATGAGCGCCTTCGGCGACGATCGCCTGATCGTCGAGCGCTACCTGGAACGCCCGCGGCACATCGAAGTACAGGTGATCGGCGATGCCCACGGCAACGTGCTGCACCTTTACGAACGCGAGTGTTCGGTCCAGCGCCGGCACCAGAAGATCATCGAAGAGACGCCGTCCCCTTACTGTGACGACGAGCTGCGCAGCGCCATCACGGCCGCCGCCGTGGAAGCCGCGCGCACCGTCGCCTACGAGAACGCGGGCACCGTCGAGTTCATCGTGGACGATCAGCGCCGCTTCTACTTCATGGAGATGAACACCCGCCTGCAGGTGGAACACCCGGTCACGGAGATGATCACGGGCGTGGACCTGGTGGCCTGGCAGCTGGCCGTCGCGGCGGGCGAGGCCCTGCCCGTCAGCCAGGATGAGATCAGCACCCAGGGCCACGCGATCGAGTGTCGCCTCTACGCCGAACGCCCGGAGCAGGACTTCCTGCCGGCCACGGGCACGATCGAGGCGCTGGTGTTCCCCAACCCCGAGACCACCCCCGGTCTGCGCATCGACTCGGGCGTGGAGACGGGCGACGCCGTGAGCATCCACTACGATCCGATGATCGCGAAGCTCATCTGCCACGGTGAGGACCGCGCGCAGGCCCTGCATCGCATGCGCCAAACCCTCGGCGAAACGACCGTCGTCGGCGTGGGCAACAACGTGCCCCTGCTCGGCGAGCTCCTCGGCCACCCTGCCTTCGACGCGGGCGACGTCGACACGACCTTCGTCGATCGCGAGCTAGCCGCTCTCGTCGCCGGTGCTGGGCGGATCAGTCCCGCGCACCTGCTGGCGGCGGCCGCCGCGCTCACCTTGCCGCGCCGATTGATCGGCGACACTGAGGAAGCGGCCAGCCCCTGGCTGCGCGACGACCACTGGCGCGCCGCGGGCGTCGACGTGCGTCGCCTGCGCCTCACGGCCCACTCGGGGCAAGCGTTCCTCCTCGAGGTGAGCGACCGGCGCCCAGCCCTGGAGATCCTCGTGCGCGAAGAGGACACGGACGCCGCGCCGGAACGCTACACCGTGCGCACGCGTGGCGAGCCGAGCGCCGGCCCCTTCGCCCTTGCCGTCGGCGAGAACGCCTTCGGCGCCGTCCAGGTCACCCGCTACGGCGAGCGCTTACTGGTCCGCGCCGACGGCCGCCTGCAGGAACTCGACGTTACCTCCGCCTACCCAGTCGCCCGTGCAGCCGCTGACGAGGACAGCAACCCGACGGCGCCGATGCCCGGCACGGTGGTCGCGTTGGAGGTCAGCGAAGGGGATGAGGTCGCCGAAGGCGCCGCCCTGCTCACCCTCGAAGGCATGAAGATGGAATTCACCGTACGCGCCCGCAAGGCCGGTCGTGTGGAAGCCGTGCACTGCGCCGTCGGCGACATGGTCGATGCCGAAGTGCCCCTGGTCACCCTGCAGCAGGACGACTCATGATGCGATCAGGCGACTTCATGGGCGAGCTGCCCAAGCGGGTGAAGATGGTGGAAGTGGGTCCGCGCGACGGCTTGCAAAACGAGCCCAACCCCGTGCCCACGGAACTCAAGATCGAGTTCATCAACCGCCTCTCCCAGTCGGGCTTGCGCACCATCGAGACGACGAGTTTCGTTAGCCCCCGCTGGGTGCCGCAGATGGCGGACGCCACCGAGGTGTTCAGCACCATCGAGCGTAACCCGGACATCTACTACCCCGTGCTCGTGCCGAACGTGACGGGGCTCAAGCGCGCCATCGACGTGGGCGTGCGCGAAGTGGCCGTCTTCACCGCGGCCTCGGACACTTTCAACTGCCGCAACACCAACGTCACCATCGAGGAATCGCTGGAACGCTTCGCGCCGGTGATGGAGCTCGCGGCAGAACACGAGCTGCGCGTGCGCGGCTACGTCTCCTGCGCCCTCGGCTGCCCCTACGAGGGGGACATCGCGCCGAGCAAGGTCGCTGCCGTGGCCCGCGAACTGTCGGAGCTCGGCTGCTACGAGATCTCCCTGGGCGACACGATCGGCATCGGCACCCCGGCCGCCGCCCAGCGCATGGTGGAAGCGGTGATGACGGAGGTACCGGTGGAGCGCCTGGCGGTGCACTTCCACGACACGCGCGGCCAGGCCCTGGCCAACGTCATGGCCTGCCTGCAGCTCGGCGTGGCCACGGTGGATTCCTCCGTCGCCGCCCTCGGCGGCTGCCCCTACGCCAACGGCGCCCGCGGCAACGTGGCCAGCGAGGACCTGCTCTACATGCTGCAGGGCCTCGGCATCGAGACCGGCGTGGACCTCGAGCGCCTGATCGACGCCAGCCTGTTCATCAGCGACGCCCTCGGCCGCCCGCCGAGCAGCCGCCTCGGCCAGCTGCGCCTCGAAGAGCGCGGCGAACCCGTACACTAACGCCTCGCCGCCGCCCGCCCCACGCGGGCGACGGCGGTGACACGAAGGGAGAAACACATGGATATCTCGCGCAGTCGCGCCGTCATCTCGGGCGGCGCCTCCGGCCTTGGCGCCGCCGTCGCCCGCCGGGTGATCGCCGAGGGGGGCCACGCCGCCCTGCTCGACATCGACGAGGCGCGCGGCCAGGCCTTCGCTGCCGAACTCGGCGAGCGCGCCCTATTCGTGCGCACGGACGCGGCCGACGAGACCAGCGTGGAAGCCGCCGTGGACGCGGCCCGCGAGGCCTTCGGCGGCGTGGACCTCGCCGTGAGCTGCGCGGGCGTGCTCGGCGCCGGCCGCGTGCTCGGCCGCGAAGCACCGATGCCCGCCGAGCAGTTCGCGCGCACCATCACCATCAACCTGGTGGGCACGTTCCTGCTCGGCCGCACGGCCGCGGACGTCATGCAGCACAACGAGCCCAACGAGCACGGCGAGCGCGGCGTGATCGTCAACACCGCCTCCGTCGCCGCCTACGACGGGCAGATCGGCCAGGTGGCCTACGCGGCCTCCAAGGGCGGCGTGGTCGGCCTCACGCTCCCGATGGCCCGCGAGCTCTCACGCATCGGCGTACGTGTGATGACCATCGCCCCTGGCATCTTCATGACGCCGATGATGGAGGTGGTGAAGGAGGAGTTCCGCGAGTCCCTGGCGCAGCAGGTGCCCTTCCCCTCGCGCCTCGGCGATCCGGCGGAGTTCGCCGACATGGTCGCCACCATCGTGGGCAACAGCTACCTGAACGGCGAGACCATCCGTCTGGACGGCGCCATCCGCATGCAGCCGAAGTAACGCGGCGCGCGGACCCCAAACAACCTAAGAGGATGATGAGTTGAAAATCCTGGTAACCGTCAAGCGCGTGATCGACTACAACGTGCGCGTGCAGGTGAGGCGCGACGGCTCCGGCGTGGAGACCGACGGCGTGAAGATGAGCGTCAACCCCTTCGACGAGATCGCCGTGGAAGAGGCCCTGCGCCTGCGCGAGGCCGGCGTGGCGAGCGAGGTGGTGGTCGCTTCCATCGGCTCCGCCGACTGCCAGCAGCAGCTGCGCACGGCGCTGGCCATGGGTGCGGACCGCGCCATCCTGGTCCGCGCTGACGACGTCGATATGCAGCCGCTCTACGCCGCGCGCACCCTGCTCAAGCTGGTGGAGAAGGAGGCCCCGGGCCTCGTGATCACCGGCAAGCAGGCGATCGATGACGACTGCAACCAGACCGGCCAGATGCTCGCCGCCCTCTGGGGCCGCCCCCAGGCCACCTTCGCCTCGGAGCTGAAGGTGGACGGCGACAGCGCCACCACCGTGCGCGAAGTCGACGCGGGCCTGGAGACCATCCGCGTTCAGCTACCGGCGGTGATCACCACGGACCTGCGCCTGAACGAGCCGCGCTTCGTGAAGATGCCGGACATCATGAAGGCCAAGCGCAAGCCCCTGGAGGAGATCGCCCTCGCCGATCTCGCCGTGGAAGCGCCGCCGGGGCTCGAGGCCCTCACCTACGCGCCGCCCCCGCAGCGCAGCCGCGGTGAGATGTTGGAAGACGTGCCCGCCCTCGTGTCGGCCCTGAAGTCCCGAGGAGTCCTCTGATGAGCATGAAGGTCCTGCTCCTTGCCGAACACGACGGCAACACCTTGAACCCCTCCACCGCCCGCGCCCTGGCCTGCGCCAACGGCCTCGGCGGTGAGGTGCACGTGGTGGTCTTCGCCGCCAGCGCGGGCGATGTGGCTAACGCTGCCGCTCAGCTGGAAGGCGTGGCGAAGGTGCTTACCGTCGAGCGCACCGAAAACGGTGCGCCCCTGGCCGCCGTCCTGGCGCCGCAGATCGCGGCGCTCGCCGACGGCTACGACGCCGTGCTCGCCCCGTCCACCACCTTCGGCAAGGACGTGCTGCCGCGCGCCGCCGCCCTGCTGGGCGCACCGCAGGTGAGCGACATCATGGAGGTGGTGGATGCGGGTGCCCGCACCTTCCGCCGGCCCATGTACGCGGGCAACGCCATCGTCGACGTGAAGGTGCCCGAGGGCGTGAAGATCATCGGCACCGTGCGCACCGCCTCCTTCCAGGGGGCGGCGGATGGCACCAGCGCGGCGCCCATCGAAGCGGTCAGCGTCGCGGCAGAACTGCCGAGCCACTCCGAGTACGTCGGCCTTGCCAGCCAGGAGAGCGAGCGCCCGGATCTGCAGTCCGCGCCGCGCGTGGTCTCCGGCGGTCGCGGCGTCGGCAGCGAGGAGAACTTCAAGGTGATCTTCTCCCTGGCCGATAAGCTGGGCGCCGCCGTCGGCGCCTCGCGTGCCGCCGTGGACGCGGGCTACGTCCCCAACGACATGCAGGTGGGGCAGACCGGCAAGATCATCGCGCCGGACCTCTACCTCGCCATCGGCATCTCCGGCGCCATCCAGCACGTTACGGGCATCAAGGACGCAGGTATCATCGTCGCCATCAACAAGGATCCGGAGGCGCCGATCTTCGAGATCGCCGACTACGGCTTGGTGGGCGACCTGTTCAAGCTGCTGCCGGAACTCGAAGAAGCGATCGGCTAGCACGGGCAGTCATCACTAGGGAGCGGGGATGAACAACAAGATCTTCAGCGACGCCACGGCAGCCCTCGAGGGCCTCCTGCGCGACGACATGACGCTGATGGCGGGGGGCTTCGGCCTCTGCGGCATCCCCGAGCACCTGATCGCGGCCCTGCGCGACTCCGGCGCCAAGGGCCTCACGGTGATCAGCAACAACGCCGGCGTCGACGACTTCGGCCTTGGGCTCCTGCTGCAGACCCGCCAGATTCAGAAGATGGTCTCCTCCTACGTGGGCGAGAACAAAACCTTCGAAAAGCAGTTCCTGAGCGGCGAGCTGGAGCTCGAGTTCAACCCCCAGGGCACGCTAGCCGAGCGCATCCGCGCCGGCGGCGCCGGGATCCCCGGCTTCTACACCCGCACGGGCGTCGGCACCAAGATCGCCGAGGGCAAGGAGCTGAAGGACTTCGACGGCGTGACCTACGTGCTCGAGACCGGCCTCACCGCCGACGTCGCCCTGGTGAAGGCCTGGAAGGGCGATGCGGAAGGCAACCTCGTCTACCGCAAGACCGCGCGCAACTTCAATCCGATGATGGCCACCGCCGGCCGCGTCACCGTGGCTGAGGTGGAGGAACTGGTGGAAGTGGGCGAACTCGATCCCGACCAGATTCACACGCCCGGCATCTTCGTCGACCGCCTGATCCGCGGCGAGCACTACGAGAAACGCATCGAACAGCGCACCGTGCGCGAAGCGGGAGCCTAACGCCATGCCCTGGTCCAGAAACGACATCGCTCGCCGCGCCGCCGGTGAACTGCGCGACGGCTACTACGTGAACCTCGGCATCGGCATGCCTACGCTGGTCGCCAACTACATCCCCGAAGGCATGACCGTGACGCTGCAGAGCGAGAACGGCATGCTCGGCATGGGCCCCTTCCCCCTGGAGGAAGAGGTGGATGCGGACCTCATCAACGCCGGCAAGCAGACGATCACGGAGCTTAAGCAGACCAGCTACTTCTCCTCCGCCGACAGCTTCGCCATGATCCGCGGCGGCCACATCGACCTCTCGATCCTGGGCGCCATGCAGGTGGCCGCCAACGGTGACCTCGCCAACTGGATGATCCCCGGCAAGATGGTGAAGGGCATGGGCGGTGCCATGGATCTGGTCGCCGGCGTGAAGAAGGTGGTGGTGATCATGGAGCACACGGCGCGCGACGGCTCGCCCAAGATCCTGCCGGAGTGCACCCTGCCGCTGACCGGCGTTGGGGTGGTCGATGAGATCATCACCGACCTCGGCGTGATGAGCATCGGCGAGGACGGCCTCACCCTGGTGGAGCTGGCCCCGGAAGTGACCGTCGATCAGGTACGCGCTGCCACGGCGGCGGACTTCCGCGTCGCCGACGGGCTCGCCTGACCCCTGAACGCTGAGCGCCGATGGAGCTGAAGCGACGCTATCAGCAGCTGGTCGAGAGCGGCGAGGCGATCGCCGATCCCGCGCAGGCGCAAGCCGTCGAGGCGCTCAGCGATCTCACCCGACGCCTGCTCGAACGTGAGCAGGCCCCCGCCACCGGCCCTTCCGTTCGGCGTGCTTTCCGAGCGCTGTTAGGTCGCAGCACCGACACTCCCTCGGGGCCTGTGAAGGGGCTTTACCTCTGGGGCGGTGTCGGTCGCGGCAAGACCTGGCTGATGGATCTCTTCTACGAGTGCCTGCCGCTCGAGCAGCGCTACCGCGCGCACTTCCATCGCTTCATGTACGAAGTCCACAACACGCTCGCCACCCTGCAGGACACACGCGACCCGCTCAAGCATGTGGCGGATCAGTTCGCCGAGCGTGCCCGGGTGCTGTGCTTCGACGAACTGTTCGTCTCCGACATCACCGACGCCATGCTCCTGGGCACCCTGTTCGGCGAGCTCTTCGAGCGCGGCGTCACGCTGATCGCCACCTCCAATGTACCGCCATCAGGCTTGTACGCTAACGGCCTGCAGCGGGCGCGGTTCCTGCCCGCCATCGCATTGCTCGAGGAGCACACGCAAGTGCTCAACCTCGACGGCGGCACCGACTACCGCCTGCGCCTGCTCGAGCGTGCGGAGATCTACCACCATCCGCTGGACGATCAGGCCGAGCAGAACATCAACCGCTACTTCGACTCCTTCTGCACGGACGGCCAATGCCACGCCGGCCCCCTGCACATCGAAGGCCGCTCGATCGAGGTGCGGCGAGCAGCGGAAGGCGTGGTGTGGTTCGACTTCTACGCCATCTGCGACGGGCCTCGTGGCCAGGTCGACTACATCCAGATCGCCCAGGAGTTTCATACGGTGATGGTGTCCGGCGTGCCGGTGCTCACCGGGTTGCTGGAGAACCAGGCGCGACGGTTCATCGCGTTGGTGGATGAGTTCTACGATCGCAACGTGAAGTTGATCCTCTCCGCGGCGGCGCCGCTCGAGGAGTTGTATGTGGGCGAGCGACTCACCTTTGAGTTCGAGCGTACGCGCAGTCGCCTGCTGGAGATGCAGAGCACAGAATACCTGGCGCAGGCCCACCTGCCGTGAGCACGCATGCTATCGCTCACTAACATCGCCGTCCGCCGCGGGCGTGAAGTCCTGATCTCCAACGCCACGCTCCAGGCCCACGCCGGCCAACGCCTCGGCGTGATCGGCGCCAACGGTTGCGGCAAGTCGTCCCTCTTCGCCATGTTCCTCGGCGAACTCGAAGCCGACGACGGCACCCTCTCCATCGACCCGAAGGACGTCATCGCCCACGTCGCCCAGGAGAGCCCGCACGGCCCAGCGCCTGCCGTCGAGTACGTCATGGACGGCGACAGCGAGCTGCGCGAGGTGCAATCCGCCATCGCTCGCGGCGAGGCCGCAGGCAAGACCGACCTGCACGATCTCTACGAACGCATGGAACTCATCGACGGGTACACCGCCGAATCACGCGCCTCCCGCCTGCTGCACGGCCTGGGTTTCGCGCCGGAGGAGTACCGCAAGCCCGTGGAGGCCTTCTCCGGCGGTTGGCGCATGCGCCTAAATCTCGCCCGCGCGCTCATGTGTCGCTCCGACATCCTGCTCCTCGATGAGCCCACCAACCACTTAGACCTGCCAGCGATCCTCTGGCTCGAGCGCTGGCTAAGGGCCTACGAAGGCGTGCTGCTGGTGATCTCCCATGACCGGGATTTCCTCGACGCCGTCTGCACCCGCATCGCCCACATCGAGCACCGCGCACTCCACCAGTACACGGGCAACTACAGCGAGTTCGAGAAGATCCGCGCCGAGCAACTGGCCCTGCAGCAAGCCATGCACGTGAAGCAGCAGAAACAGGTGAAGCACCTGCAGAGCTTCGTCGACCGTTTCCGCTACAAGGCCTCGAAGGCGAAGCAGGCCCAAAGCCGCTTGAAGATGATCGAGCGCATGGAGCAAATCGCCCCCGCGCACGTGGACTCGCAGTTCAGCTTTCGCTTCGCCGATCCGGTCAAACAACCCCAGCATCTGCTGAGCTTGCGCGACGCCGCGGTGGGCTACGGCGAAACCACCGTTCTCGGCGGCGTGAACGTGACCCTCGCCGCGGGCGATCGTATCGGACTCCTCGGCGTGAACGGCGCCGGCAAGTCGACGCTGGTCAAGGCGCTCTCCACGGGCAGCACCCTGCTCACGGGCGAGCGGACCCTGGCCAAGGACACCCGCGTCGGCTACTTCGCCCAACACCAACTCGAACTCTTGGACCCCGCGCAAAGCCCGATCGAACTCCTGCGGCGGGTGGCGCCCGATGACCGCGAGCAGGACCATCGCAACTTCCTCGGTCGCTTCGCCTTCAACGGCGAGCGCATCTTCGAACCGGTCGCGCCGTTTTCCGGCGGCGAGAAGGCCCGCCTGGTGCTGGCCTTGCTGATTCGCCAAGGACCCAACCTGCTGTTGCTCGATGAGCCCACCAACCATCTCGACCTGGAGATGCGCCAGGCGCTCAGCATCGCCCTCATGGAGTACGCGGGCGCCGTGGTGGTGATCTCCCACGATCGCCATCTGCTGCGCAGCGCTTGCGATGAGCTGCTCATCGTGCACGACGGCACGGTGGATCGCTTCGCGGAGAGCCTCGATGAGTACCCGAACTGGCTCAAGGAGCGGGAGACGGAAGACGGGGCGAAGCCGGAAGCAGACGCATCATCTGCCCGCACACCTAACAAAAAGCAGCAGCGACAAGCGCAGGCAGAAGCGCGCAAGCGCCTCAAGCCGCTCCTCGACCGGGTGAAGCGCATCGAGAAGGAGCTCAGCAAACACCGCGAGACGCTGGCGGGTATCGAGTCACAGCTGGCCGACGCCGACCTCTACGCCGATGGCGGACGTAAGGACGAGCTGAAGCGACTGCTGAAGGACCAGGGCGAACACAAGACCCTGATCGAGACGCAGGAGTGGGAGTGGCTGGAGGCGAGCGAGGCGCTCGAAGCGGCGTCGGCGGGTGAGCCTTAGTCCCGGGGCATCTTCAGAGGAACTCCGCATCGCCCTCTTCGGTGATCTCCTCGTCCTCCGCCTCGTCCGGCGCCTCGGGAGCTCTCGGCCCCCGCACGCGCAGCTCCCCTACGCTCAGCTCGGCGCGAAGGCTCACGGTCGGTGCGCTATCGGGCACGACGGCGTCCTGCGCGTCCTCGTCGATGAGGTTCTCGCCCACCCACACGCTGGTGTCCGCCACGTCGAGGCGGGCCTGGTCCGGCGCATCGACGCCCAGTTCCCCGATGTAAGACTTGATCGCCACCTCACCGTCGATCACCCAGGCGCCGCCGAGGTCGACCTGGGCACTGCCGATGGACTGCTTCACGCGCGTGGACTGCGCTGACGCATTGCCCAACTGGCGGATGGCGAACTCGCCGACGCCCTTGTCCACCTCGAGGCGTCGGAGCGGCCACTGGGTGGGGACGCTGAAGCTCAAGCTGTGCGAGCCCGTGCGCGTCTCGAGCTCGACGTTGCGCAGCCAAAGGCCACCGAGCTCCGCCTCGAGCAAACCGATCCCCCACTCGCCTTCGAGATCGAAGAGCAAGTCCGGGGGCAGCGTGATGGTCAGTTCGTTCTGAGGCTGGTTGCCCGCGCCGCTCACGAGCAGGCCCATCGTGCCGCCCTTGGCGCGGAAGGTGACGCTGTACTCCCACGCGCCACCGGCGTCCTCGAAGCGCTCTTCGAGGCGGAAGGCGTCGGGTTCGTAGGTGCCCGTGATGCGCACGCCCTCGCCGGGCTCACCCGGCAGAATCGTGAAGTCGCCGTACTCGAGGTCGAGGCGGATAGTGCCGATGCGATCAGCCTCGGGAGCGTCTTCCAGCGCTTGCATCACCTCGAGCGGGTTGGCGCTCAACTCGCCGTCGCGACGAAAGGCCCTGAGCTCCGGCAGGGCTGGAAGCGAGCGGCCGCCCTGCACGGATTCGACCACCGGTTCGCGCGACGCTCGCTGCCATTGCGACAACCCGACGAGACCCACCAGTGCCAGGCTCGCGAGCACGATGCCAAAGCGGCCGAATCGAAACATCCCTGACTCCCTGCCTGCTATTCGCACGGTCGTGCGATCCCCGGATACTGCATTGGACGGCCCGCACACGCCACCCAGGGCCGAACGCGGCGTCGCCTCGTACTGAGATTCGAAGGCCCGCCCATTGGTTGCACGGCTGGCTCATCGGGGTGCCGCTCTGAGGGTTCGCCGGAATGGGGCTCGTGCCCACCTGCAGCGGGGCGATCAGATACAATCAGCCCGGCGAGATGTCGCCCGCGCGAGGCAACGGCGCGAACGTCGCCGGGTCGAGCACAATCGCGACATCGTGCAATCGAGCACCTGATAGGCAACCCCTGGATACACCGAGAGTAGAACGAACCCGTGAGATACCGTGCGTCCGATGTCCGCCGCAACCTCCGCCAAACGCCACCGGTCACCCATCGCGGCACCAAGGTGAAACGTCATGGCTGATGTAGAACGCGAGACGATGGAGTTCGACGTGGTCATCGTCGGCGGCGGCCCCTCAGGTCTCGCCGCGGCCTGTCGCATCCGCCAGCTGTGCCAGGAGAAGGGCGCAGACCTCAGCGTGTGCCTGGTGGAGAAGGGTTCGGAGATCGGCGCCCACATCCTGTCCGGCGCCGTGCTGGAAACCCGCGCGCTGGACGAGCTGTTCCCCGACGCAGCCGAGAACGGCGCGCCCCTCGGCAGTGAAGTGAACGGCGATGAGTTCTGGATGCTGCGCGACGACGCCAGGTCCATGCGCGTGCCGGACATGTTCATCCCGCCGCCGATGCACAACGCCGGCAACCGCATCGTCAGCATGGGCAAGCTGTGCCGTTGGCTGGCGGAGCAGGCCGAGGCGATGGAGGTCAACGTCTTTCCTGGGTTCCCCGCCGCCGATGTGATCGTGGAGAACGGTCGCGTGGTGGGCATCGTCACCCAGGACATGGGCGTGGGCCGCGACGGTGAGGCGAAGGATGCCTTCGAGCCGGGCTACGAGCTGCGCGCGAAGTACACCATCTTCGCCGAAGGCTGCCACGGCCACCTCGGCAAGCGCCTCATGCAACAGTTCGACCTTCGCGACGGCGTCGACCCGCAGCACTACGGCATCGGCCTGAAGGAAGTCTGGCGCATCGATCCTGAGAAGCACCGCGAGGGCCTGGTCGTGCACACGCTCGGCTGGCCCCTCGACAGCCACACGGAAGGCGGTGGCTTCCTCTACCACGCCGAGAACAACCAGGTGTTTCTCGGCATGATCGTCGCCCTCAACTACCGCAACCCGCACCTCAGCCCCTTCGACGAGTTCCAGCGCTGGAAGCAACACCCGCGGATCCGCGAGACCCTCGAAGGCGGTGAGCGCGCCTCCTACGGCGCCCGGGCCGTGAACAAGGGCGGCCTCCAATCGTTGCCGAAGCTCGTGTTCCCGGGCGGCATGCTGGTGGGCTGCGATGCTGGCTTTCTGAACGGCGTGAAGATCAAGGGCAATCACACTGCCATGAAGACGGGCATGCTCGCGGCCGAAGCGGTCTGCGAGGCACTCTTCGCCGGTGATGAGGGTGGCCAGACGCTGGAGACGTACCCGCAGGCCGTCGACGCCTCCTGGGTCCACCAGGAGCTGCACCAGGGCCGCAACTTCGGCCCGGCCCAGCACAAGCTAGGACTATGGTTAGGCGCCGCCTTCACCTGGATCGATCAGGCGATCTTCCGCGGCCGCCTGCCCTTCACCCTGCGCAACACGACACCGGACCACGACTCCCTCGTGCCCGCGGCGCAGGCACCGAAGATCGACTACCCCAAGCCCGACGGCGTGATCAGCTTCGACAAGCTCTCCTCCGTGTTCCTCTCGAGCACCAACCACGAGGAGGATCAGCCGGTACATCTGCAGCTTGGCGACCCGTCCCTGCCGATCGCGGTGAACCTGCCGACCTTTGATGAACCGGCCCAGCGCTATTGCCCGGCCGGCGTGTACGAGGTGGTGCAGGAGGATGGCGCTCAAGCGCTGCGCATCAACGCGCAGAACTGCGTGCACTGCAAGACATGTGACATCAAGGATCCGCAGCAGAACATCAACTGGGTGACGCCGGAGGGCGGCGGCGGGCCGAACTACTCGAACATGTAGTCGCTTCAGGTCGGCTTACGCGACTTCGGATAATCAAATCGCGCGAGCTGTCCGCTGCCCCATTCCACGCGCTTCCACGTAAGTGCATCGAACGCGATCGAGGCGTAACCGGCCGTGGGCACGTTGTCGATATCGGCAGTGGCCAATGCATTGACCGTGTCGGTGAGGCCGGGATTGTGACCGATGAGGAGTACGCGTGCGTCCTCGTCGGCCAGGCGCTTGATCACGCCGAGCCAGTCTTGCGGATCCCCCGGATAGAGGGATTCGACCACGTCGATGCGATCCGGCGCGCAGTCCAGCTCGGACGCCAGCAGGTAAGCCGTGTCGCGAGCCCGTCGCGCTGGGCTGCAATACAAGCGATCGGGAACGCACCCTCGCGCCAACAGGCGGGCGCCCATCTCAGGCGCACTGCGCTTGCCCCTCGCGTTGAGAGGGCGGTCGATGTCGTCCAGCTCAGGATCGTCCCAGCAAGACTTGGCGTGACGGAAGATGATCAGCTCGCGCATAGCGCAGCTAGCGTAAGGGATCGACAACGAGCTGACCACCGAGACGACAAGACGACGCGCGGGGGCAGCCAATCAGCCAGCCCCCACGCAGGGCACTAACATTTTCAATAATCTGGTGGGCTAGACGACGCCCCCCTGACGGCGCACGTAGGCGCCTCCGAGCAGGCCCAGCGCCACGAGGAAGAGCGAGCTCGGCTCGGGCACCTGGATACCGGGCACGTCGAAGACGATGTCGTCAAAGCCGATCCCCGCCGGATCGAGGTTCCAGATCGAGATGCCGGCGATCGTCTGCAGCCCGTCGGTGGTGGTGAAGCCAAAGAAGTCCGTGCCCAGTCCCATCGGGGTCAAGGTGTCGATGAGGCTGCCGTCGCGCCCCCAGAACTCGAAGGTAGCGCCGCCTAGGTTGCCGCCGACGGAGAGGAATCCGAACTCCGACTGATCGTTGTCGAACAGGATCGACACGGCGCCTTCGCCGATGGCGTTGAAGTCGGGGAACTCCAGCGGACCCAGGCCCGTGAGCACGTTCGAACCGCTGTGCTCGAAGATGTTCAAGTTCTGGTTCGGATCGCCCGCGACGAGCGACAGGGACCCTCCCGCCGGCGTGCCAGAGAGCACATCGGAGTTGCCGTTGAAGCCCAGCGTCTGGCCGTCGAAGCGCTCGCCGAAGGTCGCGCCGTCCAGGTCGATGAGGGCGTCGTAGTTGACGCCGGGTGCCGTGCCCCCGGGGAGTCCCTCGAAGTCGATGAGTTCGGTACCCGCGAGCGAGAAGTAGTCCACTTCGGTGATGGACGCCATCGCACCCTGGGCGAGTAGCACGCCCGCGAAGGTCGCTGTCATCCAACGCAGTTTGACCGCCATGTTGATCTCCTTGTGCTTGTTGTTGTTGCTGATCGGCCTAGCGGAGCCTGTTAGGAGGAGCGACGGCATCGAGGCGATTGCCTCGCCGCTGATCGAGCGGGACGTGCGTGGGGGCAGATCGGACGAATGTCCTCGAGCTGCGAGGAAGGAACCCGTTGGTCCTTACGTCAAATGCCCAACCTCCGGCGTCTCAGGGGGAGTGAGCCGATATTCGGGGCGCTTGCGCCTAAGGGGCTAACGACGGTTTCGCCTTGAGGAATTCGACCATGTCCCGCGTCTTTTCAGCCCTGCTGGCTGCGATCTCGCTCACCCTTGGCGCCTGCGCGCCGGGCCCGATGTCCACCACCACCAGCGAGTTCCGTGACAGCAAGCTGATCATCAAGGTCTTCGAAGACGGCGCGTCCACGGTGGAGATCGGCGACGCCCAGCGCAGCCCCACCCCCATCGACGTGCTGAACGCCGAGGCCAGCAAGGGCGATGTGCACGCCCACCGCCTCCTCGGCCACGCGTACTGGCAGGGCAGCACCTCCACGATCAACGGCATCAACGCCTTCCCGCGCAACCGCGAAAGTGCCGTGTGGTACTACGAGCGCGCCGCGCAGATGGGCGACGCGCCGAGCCAGTACTACCTCGGCCTCGCCTTGGAGCAGGGTGACGGCGTGGCCAAGGACGAGAAGAAGGCCTTCGGGTGGCACGAGAAGGCCGCCAGCCAGGGCTACGTCGATGCCCACGCCCAGCTCGGCTACTACCTGAGCACCGGCGACGGCGGCATCACCGTCGACCTACAGAAAGCGGTGGAGCACATGCGCTTCGCAGCCGGCGCCGGCAATCCGATCGCCCAACTCAACATGGGCAGCTTCTACGCCAAGGGCACGGGCGTGGAGCGCAGCATGGAAGAGGCGGCTCGCTGGTACTGGACCGCCGCCGACCAGGGCAACACCGAAGCCATGGTGCGCCTCGCCCGCCTCCTGCGCGCAGGCGATGGCATCCCCCGCGATGACGCGGCCGCCACCCAGTGGCTGGAGCAGGCCGCCGCCGACGGCCACGAGGAAGCCCAGGCGATGCTGGGCGACAAACCCGCGGACAGCAGCGCCGATCCATGGGCGGCCGACGGTGCGCCCGAAAGCGGCGGTGGCGACCCGTGGGGAGATACGCCGAGCGATCCCTGGGCTGAGCAAGACGGAGGATCCAGTCGATGACTCGCTTATCGAATGTATTAGGTCCGCTCGCCCTGTTGGCAAGCTGCGTCCTCGGCGCCGCCACGGCCGCGCCTGCCGACTGGACCCTGATGATCTACATGGCGGCAGACAACAACCTCGAGGAGGCCGCACTCATCGACCTCGACGAAATCGAGGCCGGCATGCCCGAGCAGGGCGTGGAGATCATCGTCCTCATCGATCGCGCCAAGGAGTACACGGACGGTCTCGGCGACTGGACCGACGCCCGCATCCTGCGCATGCGCCCGAACCAGGAACGCGGCACCCTCGCCTCCGAGGAGATCAAGCGCCTGGGCGAGATCAACACGGGCGACCCGCGCAACCTCGAGAAATTCATCCAGTACAGCGTGGGCAACTACCCCGCCAAACGCTACGGTTTGGTGATGTGGGACCACGGCGGCGGTTGGCAGGGCATGGCCGACGACGAGGACGCCGGCACCGGCCAATCCCACGACAACCTTAGCCTCCCAGAGCTGCGCCAGGCGCTCACGAACGCCATTCCCCAAGGGCGCAAGCTCGATCTCATCGGCTTCGACATGTGCCTCATGGCACAGGTGGAGATCGCCTACGAGGTGGCGGACTTCGCCCGCTTCATGGTGGCCTCGCAGGCCGTGGAGCCCGGCTACGGCTGGCCCTACGATGTGCTGCTGCCGGCCTTCGCCGAATCCACGGCCGGCCCCAAGCGCCTGGCCCAGAACATCGTGCGTCGCTACGGCGAACACACCGAGAAGGTGGGCGAACGGGTGGCGACCCAATCCGCCATCGACCTCAGCCAGATGGAGCAGGTGAAGGGCGCGATCGACGCCCTGACCAACCGCATCGGGCCTACGGCACGCCAGCACTGGACCAGCCTCACCCGCTCCATCTTCTGGGCCGACAGCTTCAACCCCCAGGGCAAGGACACCAACCGCAAGCAGGCCCAGAACGCGCTGTCGAGCTCCGATCTCCTGGATCTGGTGAAGCGCTCGCGGGTAATTCTGGGCGAGCAGTTCCCCGCCCAGGCGGAGTTCCAGCAGCTAGTCGACGCGATGGACAGCGCCGTGGTCGACAGCCGCAACTCCCTGCGCCATCGCCTCAGCCACGGCATGTCGATCTACGCCCCCCCGAGCGCAGGGACCTACAACCCCGCCTATGAGCAGACCCGCTTCGGCGCCAGCAGCAGCTGGCCGCGGCTACTCAAGGCCGTGCATCGCCACCAGGGCAGCCAGAGCGCGCCGCCCAAGATCAGCTACTTCCAGTACGTGGATGCCAGCAACGGCCAGCAGCGCACCACGACGTCGATGCTCGATAGCACCACCCTGCGCCTGAAGGTGGAGGGCAACAACCTGCTTTGGGTGCAGGGCCTGACGGGCCGCTACAGCCCCGAGGAGAAAGGGAATCTGATCTTGAGTCGCGGCTACATGACCGACTCGCGCTTCCTGGAGGAGAAGCTCGCCGCCAGCGGCGATGCGGCCGAACTGCTGGTGCCCGTGTTCAAGGGTAATACGGCCACCCTCGAGATGGAGGTGATGCCGGCGACCTACACCATCAGCAACGGCGAGACCTACGGCTTCGCCACCCTCGACGCCAGCGAGGCGCAGCTGGGCGAGGGCCAGAGCGTCTCCATCCTCGCCGAGTTTGAGAACAGCGAACTCGGTCGCCACCAGGCCGTGATCTCCTTCAACCTAATGACGTGGAAAACCGACGGCATCGCCCTGCTGGTGGAGATGAAGGACGGGCGCGTGGTGCCGCGGGGCGTGAAGCCCCAGCCGACGGACCAGGTCACCCTGCTCTACGAGTTCATCCCCGACGGCGAGCAGGAGCCGTCCCTGCGACGCGGCGTGCAGATGCCGTGGAAGAACGGCCTTGAACTGATCATGAGCGAGGTGCCGAACGGCGACTACACCACCTGGGCCATCGCCGAGAACCTCTCGGGCGAGACCCACGTGGCGCGGGCGACGGTGCGCGGTGTTGCGCCCCAATGGGAAGTCGCGGCGGGCTTCGACGGCGCGCGTCAGCTCACCATCGACAAGCTCGCCGGGGTTTGGGCGAGCGTGGACGATGACACGCCGATCTTCGCCATCGGCCAACCCGTAGCCGATGGGGTGGCGGCGCTGGTCACCGACAAGGAGGCGTTGCCGGCCGAGGCCCGGGACTGGAACTTCCTCGTTGAGCTCGACAACCGCCTGCTGCCGATGTTGAGCATCCTCACTTTCGATGCGAGCGGCGAGAAGCTGCTGGGGCGCATCCCTTACATGATCCTCGCCAACCCTGCCCAGCCCGACAGCCTGTGGATCAAATCCCTCATCGGCGGCGGTGGCCAGGCCGTGGGCGAGATCGTGCAGGTGCGGCGCACGCAGCGCCTGGCCGACACCAACAAGCCCAAGCCCACGGGCGGCGGATCAGGTGGCGGCAGCGGCGGCGGCGCCAACAGCGACGATGACGGAATCCCAACGATCATCCCGCCCGACGACGACATCCCCACGGTCAAACCACCGACCAGAGCGCGGGTCGTGGGTGCCTGGGCCGGTGAGGGGCAAGGCGGCGTCGAGGTGTACGTGGAGCTCATGGGCGACGGCACCTTCCAGCAGATGGAGGTGAGCTACATGGCCGGGCTGCAGGTGGAGACCTGGGGCACCTACGACTACCGCGACAACACCATGACCGTGCGCTACGGCGGGGGTCGCCAGTGTCATGCCTACGGCTGCGAGCCCTTTGCGCCGACGCCTATCGCGCCGTTTCCGCTAGAGGTTCGCGGCGATGTGATGCGCTCGCCGTGGGCCGTGCTGTACCGCCAGGACGAGTGATCGGCGTCGACCTACGACGGCGTCGCGTCCGGCTGCACCTCTGGGCGCGCCGCATCGAAGGCGGGAAGCGCAAGGCAACGCTCGTTGATGGCCCGTATCGTCGGGTAGGCCGCCATATCGCAAGCAAAGCGCACGGCGTTGTACACCTGCGGCACGAGCACGCAATCGGCGAGCCCCGGCTGCTCGCCGGCGCAGAACGGCTGCCCTGCCGCGGCCAGCCGCGACTCGAGGGGCGCAAAGCCGCGGTGAATCCAGTGTTGGTACCACGCGTTGACCGCGTCGGCGTCGGATCCTAGCTCCTTCTTTAGGTACCCGAGCACGGCGACGTTGTTCAGCGGGTGGATATCGCAGGCGACGAGCTGCGCGAGCGCCCGCGCCCGCGCCCGCGCCAAGGGCTCGGTGGGCAGCAGGGGAGGATCCGGGTAACGCTCCTCCAGGTAGTCCAGGATTGCCAGGGACTGGGTGAGCGTCTGCCCATCGATCTCGAGGGCGGGCACGCGCCCTTCCACGTTGATCTGGGCGTAGGCGGGGGAATGCTGCTCCGACACCGCGGGCGCCAGATTGACGCTCACGGACTCGAAGGCGATGCCCTTCAAGTTCAGGGCGATGCGCAGGCGGTAGGCCGCGCTCGAGCGCCAGTAGGTGTACAGCTTCACCACGGTCCGTCTCCTTCTCGTTCACGCCGCCCCTACAGGCGGGTGCGCACGTCGATGAGCTCCGGGAACAAGCGCATGTCCACACCCGAGCGCAGGTACTGCACGCCGGACGATCCACCGGTGCCGCGCTTGAAGCCGATGATGCGCTCGACGGTCTTCATGTGGCGGAAGCGCCAGAGCGAGAAATGGTGCTCCACGTCCACCAGCTTCTCGGACATCTCGTAGGCCTCCCAATGCTCGTCGCGCGCGCCGTAAACCGTCTCCAGCACGTCCACCACGCGCGTGTCGGCCTGGTGGATCTCGGTGAGGTCACGCTCGAGCACGTCCTTGGGGATCGCGTGACCGCGACGGGCCAGGTAGTGCAGGTACACGTCGTAGAGCGACGGTGCCGCGAGGCGCGCACTGAGCTCGGCGTGGGTCGGCTCGTCGTGACGGAACACGTCGAGGTAGGCCGCACGCTTGCGCCCGAGGACGAACTCCAGGGCCCGGAACTGCGCCGATTGGAACCCTGACGAGTTGCCGAGGACCGTGCGGAACTCCGTGTACTCGGAGGGCGTGAGGGTCTCCAGCACGGCCCATTGGTTGAACAGCTGGCGCTGCACCTGGACCACGCGCGAGAGGTTCTTCAGCGCGGGGCCGGGGTTGTCCTCGGCCACATGGGCGATGGCGGCGTCGAGCTCGTGCAGGATCAGCTTCATCCACAGCTCGGACACCTGGTGCTGAACGATGAACAGCATCTCGTCGTGGTGCTGGGGATCGCTCAGGGGCAGCTGCGCGTTGAGCAGCAGATCCAGGCGCAGGTAGCCCGTGTAGGTGAGGCGATCGCGCAGGTCGCGCTCGATGCCCGCTTCGAGTTCCTGCGGGTCTTCACCGTTGTCTGGCGGCGACGAATCGGTCATATCGACAGCGTCCTCAGGGCGATGGGAGGGCCGGCGTCCAGCGCCGGCGCATCTGCGGCGGTGCGCCATTCTAAACGCTGCCGTTCATGCCTGCCCACGAGACGTGAGAAAGGGTAAAGAAAAGCGCTTTTCGGCGCGCGTAAGGCCGTTGCAATCGGTATAATCGCGCGCGCCGGAAGACAGTCAGCTACTGCCCCCGCACCCACGAGAATACGCTGTGCCGCAGCAGGGACATCGCCCTCAGCTGCCGCCGGCGCGCGCCAGGCTTGAGCGGCGCCCGAACAGTACACGCGAGCCGGCACGGACGACCGGTGCACCGCGGAAGGAGAACCTTTGAAGACCATCGCTTCCTACGACGTGAAGTATGTCCAGATCCTCGATCCGGACGGCAACGTAAACGGCCCCCTGCCCGCCTTCGCCAACGATCAAGACGAACTGATGCGCCTGTACCGAATGATGGTGCTGACCCGCCAGTTCGACACCAAGGCCATCAACCTGCAGCGCACGGGCAAGCTCGGCACCTACGCCTCCTGCCTCGGCCACGAAGCGGCCCACGTCGGCATTGGCTCGGCGATGGAAGCGGAAGATGTGTTCGCGCCCATGTACCGCGAGTACGGCGCTCAGCTGTGGCGCGGTGTAAAGATGTCGGAAGTGCTCCAGTACTGGGGCGGCGATGAGCGCGGTAACGACTTTTCCGGCCCGCGCCACGACTTTCCCTGGTGTGTGCCCATCGCCACCCAGTGCCTGCATGCCGCGGGTGCGGCCATGGCCTTCAAGCTGCGCCGCGAGCCGCGCTGTGCCGTCGCCGTGATCGGCGATGGCGGCACCTCCGAGGGCGCCTTCTACGAGGCCATGAACCTGGCCGGCGCGCAGAAGCTGCCCGTGGTGTTCGTGGTGGTGAACAACAAATGGGCCATCTCTGTGCCCATCGAGTTGCAGACCGCCGCTCGCACCCTGGCGCAAAAGGCCTTCGCCGCCGGCATCCCCGGCATCCAGGTGGACGGCAACGACGTCTTCGCCGTGCGCGAAGCCCTCGGCCAGGCCCTATCCCGCGCCCGTCGCGGCGAAGGCGCTTCTCTGGTGGAGGCGGTCACCTACCGCCTGAGCGACCACACCACGGCGGACGACGCCAGCCGCTACCGCCCACCGGAAGAGGTGGAGCAGGCCTGGAAGCTCGAGCCGCTCAAGCGCTACCGCAAGTTCCTCGAGAACGAGGGCCTGCTCGACGAGTCGGCCGAGAAGGCTATCAGCGAGCAGTGCACGCGGGAGATCGAGTCCGAGGTAGCCGTTTACCTCGACACGCCCATGCCCACGGTCGACTCCATGTTCGATTACATGTACGAGACCCCGCCCCACTCGCTGGTCGAGCAGCGCGAATACGCCAAGCGCTACGACCGCGGCGAAAGCGGAGGGCACTGACGATGGCACGGGTAACCCTCATCGAAGCGCTCACCATGGCCATGCGCCACGAGATGGAGCGCGATCCCAGCGTGCTGATGCTGGGCGAAGACGTGGGCGTGAACGGCGGCGTATTCCGCGCCACCGCGGGCCTACAGCAAACATTCGGTAAGGAGCGCGTGATGGACACGCCCCTCGCCGAGAACATGATCGCCGGCATGTCCGTCGGCATGGCAGCCCAGGGCATGCGCCCGGTGGCGGAGATCCAGTTCACGGGCTTCATCTACCCCGCCGTGGACCAGCTGATCAGCCACGCCGGCCGCCTGCGCCACCGCACGCGCGGACGCCTGCACTGCCCGATGGTGCTGCGCGCGCCCTACGGCGGCGGCATCCACGCGCCGGAGCACCATTCGGAGAGCACCGAGGCGATGTTCGCCCACATGCCGGGCATCCGCGTGGTGATCCCCGCGTCCCCGTCACGCGCCTACGGCCTGCTGCTGGCCGCGATTCGCGACCCCGATCCAGTCGTGTTCCTGGAGCCGAAGCGCATCTACCGCGCCGTCAAGCAAGAGGTGGAGGACAACGGCGAGGCGCTGCCGCTGGACACCTGCTTCATCCTGCGCGAAGGCACGGACGTCACCCTGGTCAGCTGGGGTGCGATGACCCTCGAGACGATGAAAGCTGCCAAGCAACTCGAGGCAGACGGCGTGAGCTGTGAAGTGATCGACCTCGCCACCATTAGCCCGATGGACACGGACACGATCCTCGAGTCCCTGGACAAGACCGGGCGCATCGTCGTGGTGGCCGAAGCCCCGCGCACCTGCGGCGTGGCCTCGGAGATCGCCGCGCTGGTGGCCGAAGAGGGCATCTACTCGCTCAAGGCGCCGATGCGTCGGGTCACGGGTTACGACACGGTCATGCCACTGTTCCGGCGTGAGATGGATTACCTGCCGAGCGTCGAGCGAATCGTCGACGCCGTGCGCGATACGCTGGAGGACTAGAGGCCGTGAAGACCTTCAATCTGCCGGACCTGGGCGAAGGCTTGCCCGAGGCCGAGATCGTGAAGTGGCACGTGAGTGAGGGCGATGCGATCACCGCCGACTCGCTGATGGTGTCGGTGGAGACGGCCAAGGCCGTGGTGGACGTGCCCGCGCCCTACACGGGCACGATCGCCAAGCTCTACGCGGCCGAGGGTGAGATGGTGGAGACCGGCAAGCCGCTGGTCGACTTCCGCCTCGACGGCGAAGCGGCCAACGATGCGCCGCCCGCCGAAGCACCCGAGGCCGAAGCGGCGCGCGATGACAGCGCGACGGTGGTCGGCAACGTGCCGACTAGCGATGAGGTGGTGCAGGAGACGGCCGTGGCCGGTCGCGGTCGCCGCGGCGCGCGCGGTCGGATCAAGGCGATGCCGTCGATCCGCGCCGAAGCCGCCCGCCTCGGTATCGACCTCACCACCGTCACCGCCACCGGGCGCAACGGCCAGATCACCCAGACCGACCTGCAACGCCACGCCGGCGCTGCACCGGCGCCGGCGGCCTCGCCTGCCGCCGCACCGCCCGCGCCGGCGGCCGCGCCGAGCCTCGCACCGGCGAGCGGCGAGACGGTGATCGATCCCCTGCGGGGCCCGCGTCGCGCCATGACCCACAGCATGACCCGCTCTCGCAACGAGGTCATGGAGTGCACGATCTTCGACGACGCCGACATCCACGCGTGGCGTCCGGGCGAGGACATCACCGCCCGCGTTCTGCGTGCGATCGCCGCCGGCGTTGCCGCCGAACCCGCCATGAACGCCTGGTACGACGGCGAGCAGCTCACCCGCACGCTGCACTCCCGCGTGGACGTGGCGATGGCGGTCGACGGGCCCCAGGGGCTCATCGTCCCGGTGATCCGCGGCGTCGATGGCAAGAGCGCGCTGGCACTGCGTGAGGACGTGAACCGCCTCAAGGTGGCCACCCGCGAGCGCAGCATCTCCCCCGACGACATGCGCGATCCCACGATCATGCTGTCGAACTTCGGCATGTTGGCCGGTCGCTACGCGACGCCGGTGGTGGTGCCGCCGTGCGTGGCCATCCTCGGCACCGGCGGCGTGCGTCACGATGTCGTCGCGGTGATGGGCGGTATCGAGGCACACCGGGTGATTCCCCTGTCGCTGACCTTCGATCACCGAGCCTGCACCGGCGGCGAAGCGTGCCGGTTCCTCGCCGGTGTGATCGCTGACCTGGCCCTGGCCGACTGAGATCGTGTAAACCCTGACTCCTGGCGACCTGAACCATCGCGCGGGCAAGTAAAAAGGCTGACGGATGAGTGAGTCATACACCGCCACCGTAAGGCGTCCGACCGACATCATGACCGGCGTCTTGGAGGAGATCGTGGCTCACGCGGTCGCCCTCGAGTCAGGGTTCACCCTGCCGAAGGCGATCGACGTCGCTAGCTTCGTCTATCGCTACTACGAGAACGCCGCGCCCGACGACCTGCGCGAGAACGACACGGAGCAGCTCGCCGCCGCCGCCCTCGCTCACCTCCAGTACGTGAGCCATCGGCGAGGCCAGAACCCGAAGTTCCGCGTCTACGCCCCGAATCGCACGGAGCACGGCTGGACCACGCCCGCCCCACGCCTGGTGGTGGAGCTGATCAGCGACGATATGCCGTTTCTGGTCAGCACCCTGGCCCTCGCAGTGCAGCAGTGCGGCCTCAGCCTGCGTATGACCGTGCACCCGGTGTACGAGGTGGAGCGCACCGCCCAAGGCGAGCTGGTGCGCTTTGTTTCCGAGGAGGAGGAGCCGCCCGCCGGCAGCCATCGCGAATCCCTGGTGCACATGCAGCTCGATCGCGACGCGGACACCCGTCAGCTCGTGACCCTGCTCGCCAGCATCAGCGAGGGCGTGGGGGACCTGCGCCTGTCCATCGACGACTGGCGCGCCATGCGCGACCGCCTGACCGATGCGCGCGACGGCCTCGGAAGCGACGCGCCGCCGGTGCCGGACCAGATCCTGCAGGAGTCCCTCGCCTTCCTGCAGTGGATGAACCGGCGCAACTTCACCTTCCTCGGCTACCGTGAGTACCGCCTGGAGGACGTGGACGGCAACGAGACCCTGGTGCCGATCGAGTCGACGGGCCTCGGCATCCTGCGCCCGGATAGCCGCCTCAGCCACCGCCCGCCGGAGTTCGCTCGCGTGCTGCGCCATCACCTGCGCAGCCGCGAGCCCCTGATCATCACCAAGGCCGACACGGTCTCGACGATCCACCGCGCCGGACGCCTCGACTACATCGGTGTCAAACAGTACGACCCCGCCGGCCGCGTGGTGGGCGAGCATCGCTTCCTGGGCCTGTTCACCGCCTCCGTCTACTACACCGACGCCCTCGCCATCCCCCTCGTGCGCCTGAAGATGGAGCAGATCCTGCAGCGCGCAGAGCTCACCCGCGCGAGCCACGCGGGGCGCACGCTGCTGCACGTGCTGCAGACCCACCCGCGCGATGAGCTGCTACAGGCGAGCATCGAGGACCTCTCGCGGATAGCGAACAGTATTCGTAACTTGCAGGAACGTCAGCTGACGCGGCTGTTCATCCGCCGCGACTTGTTCCGCCGCTTTATCGCCTGCCTGGTGTTCATTCCGCGCGAGAAGTTCAACACGGACGTGCGCGAGAAGCTCGAGGCCTTGATGCTGGAGGGGCTCGGCGGCGAATCCCTGGAGTCTCAGGTCACCCTGTCCGAATCCGCCCTGGCCCGCGTCTACACGGTGGTGCGCATCGACCCCACCCAGGACGGCAAGATCCAGCTGCGCTGGCTGCAGGAGAACATCGAGCGCGTTACCAAAACCTGGGACGATCACCTGCGCGAAGCCCTGAGCGAGCGCTACGGCGAGCGGCGCGGCATCGCGCTGACCCGGCGCTTCGCCTCCGCGTTCCCGGCTGCCTACACGGAAGATGCCGGCGCGCAGACGGCCGCAGACGACATCGAGCGCATGCTGGCCCTCGACTCGAGCAAGCGCAACGTAGACATCACCTTGTATCGCCCGGCCGACGCCCCGCGTGAACACATCCACCTGAAGCTGATCCGTCCTTTCTCGCCGATCTCCCTGTCGAACGTGCTGCCGGCCCTCGAAAACCTGGCCCTGCACGTGGTGAGCGAACGTCCCTACAAACTAGAACTGGACGACGGCAAGACCTGCGTGTGGATCCAGGACTTCGACATGCGTTGCCGCGAGGCGCCCGAGCGCATCGAGGACGTGCAAGACATCTTCCGCGATGTCGCTCGCGCCGTGTGGCGCGGCGCGGTGGAGAACGACGGCTTCAACGCCCTGGTCCTGCGCGCGCGCCTGAATTGGCGTGACACCGCACTGCTGCGCGCCTATTGCCGCTATTTGCTGCAGACCGGCCTGCCCTTCAGCCAGAGCTACATGGAGGAGGTGCTCGGCGAGTACGCCCACCTGGCCGCCGCGCTCGTGGCCCTGTTCCACGCCCGCCTGGATCCGGCTGGGCGCGATGAGCAGGCCGCCACCGAGCACGCGCACACCCTGGAGAAGGCCCTCGACGGTATCGCGAGCGCCGATGAAGATCGCATCGTGCGCGCCTTCTACGCCGTGGTCATGGCCACTCTGCGCACGAACTTCTACCAGCGGGGCGAGGACGGTAAGCCCCTCGAGTACATGTCCTTCAAGCTCGATCCAGCGCAAATCCCGGACCTCCCCGAGCCGCGACCGATGTTCGAGATCTTCGTGTACTCCCCGCGCGTGGAGGGCGTGCACCTGCGCACGTCCAAGGTGGCTCGTGGGGGCCTGCGCTGGTCCGATCGCCGCGAGGACTTCCGCACCGAGATCCTGGGCCTGATGAAGGCGCAGAAGGTCAAGAATACGGTGATCGTGCCGACCGGTGCCAAAGGCGGTTTCGTCGCCAAGCGCCTGCCCGAGGGCGATCGCGAGGCGTTGATGGCCGAGGGCATCGCATGCTACCGGCTCTTTATCCGCGGCCTGCTCGACCTGACGGACAATATCGTCGGCGGCGAGACCGTCGCGCCGCAGGACACGGTGTGCCTCGACGAGCCCGACTCCTACCTGGTGGTGGCCGCCGACAAAGGCACGGCCACCTTCTCGGACATCGCCAATGAGGTGGCCGCGAGCTACCGGTTCTGGCTAGGCGATGCCTTCGCGTCCGGTGGCTCCGTCGGCTACGACCACAAGAAGATGGGCATCACGGCGCGCGGCGCCTGGGAAGCGGTCAAGCGCCACTTCCGTGAAGAGGGCGTGGACACGCAACGCGAGCCCTTCACCGTAGCGGCCATCGGCGACATGTCCGGCGACGTCTTCGGCAACGGCATGCTGCTGTCGCCACACATTCGCCTGCAGGCGGCCTTCAACCACTTGCACATCTTCCTCGACCCGGAGCCCGACGCGGCGCGCAGCTACGCCGAGCGCGAACGCCTGTTCAAGCTCCCCCGCTCCACCTGGGAGGACTACGACCAGACCCTGCTCTCGAGCGGCGGCGGTGTGTTCTCCCGCGGCTCGAAGTCGATCCGCCTGCCGAGCGAGGCCCGCGCCATGCTCGACCTGGAGGACGAGGAACTCACGCCCGATGCCCTGATTCGCGCCATCTTGAAGATGCGCGTGCAGTTGCTCTGGAACGGCGGCATCGGCACCTACGTGAAAGCCAGCGATGAGAGCCACGTGGATGCGGGCGATCGCACCAACGATGCGGTACGGGTGAACGCCAAGGATCTGCGCTGCAAGGTGGTGGGCGAAGGCGGCAACCTCGGCCTCACACAACGTGCGCGCATCGAATTCGCCCACGCGGGCGGCTTCATCAACACGGACTTCATCGATAACGCGGGCGGCGTCGACTGCTCGGACCACGAGGTCAACATCAAGATCCTCCTCGACCTCCTGGTGAAGGAAGGGGACGTGTCCTGCTCCCAGCGCGAGGGCGTGCTGGCGCAGATGACCGACGATGTCGCCACGCTGGTCCTCGAGAGCAACTACCGTCAGACCCAAGCCATCAGCTTGACGGAATTGATCGCCTCCGAGCGCTTCCGCGAGCACGTGCACCTGATGCGCAGTCTCGAGCGCGAGCGAGAACTCTCACGCGCCCTGGAATTCCTCCCGGATGAGGAAGAGGTGACTGCCCGCAACAAGCTGGGGCGCGGCCTGACCCGGCCGGAACTCTCCGTGCTGGTGTCCTACGCCAAGATGCACCTCTACGGCGCGTTGATCGACTCGACGGCCCCCGAAGATCCGCACCTGGCGGAGGAACTGAAGGCCTATTTCCCGGCGCAGCTGGTGGAGCTCGCGGGAGCACGGCTGACCGAACACCCCCTCGCCCGCGAAATCATCGCCACCCAGATCACCAACGACCTGATCAATCGCATGGGCCCCACCTTCGCCCATCGCACCATGGACGACACGGGCGCCGATGCCGGCGCCGTCGCCCAGGCCTACGCGGCGGCCTTGTTCAGCCTGGACCTGCGCCCGGTGTGGTCGGCGGTGGAGGCCCTCGATAACGAGACCCACGCCACCACCCAGTACTCGATGCTGCTCACCATCACCCGCGTGCTTCGCCAATCCACCTATTGGCTGCTCGAGCGGCAACGCGGTGAACTCGATATCGGCCGCATCATCGACCGCTACCACCAAGGCATCCGCGCCGTGCGCGACACCCTGCCCAAGGTGCTCACGCAACGGGAGCGCTACGCCTACGATCAAGCGGTTCAGGGCTACGAGCGACTGGACGTGCCCGTGGAGACGGCGCGCGCCATGGCAGCCCTGGGCCCCCTGCCCTGCGCGTTCGACATCGTGGACATCGCCACCGAAGCGAACATGGACGTCAGCGCAATGTCCGAGCTGTACTTCCAGGTGGGCGGCCTGGCCGGTGCTGACTGGCTGCGCGACGCAGTAGAGCAGCTGCACATCGCCGGGCGCTGGCAGGCGATCGCTCGCCAGAGCCTGCGCGACACCGTGTACTCGCTGCAGGCGGAACTGGTTCGCCACGTGGTGGTGAACTGCGGCGGTGATCGGCTGCCCTGCGCGAGCGCGCTGGAGCAGTGGGGCGGTCGCAATCGGACGGGCCTCGCCCGGGTGCAACGGATCATCCTCGAGATCAGCGAATCCGGCGAACCGGACTTCTCCACCCTGACGGTGGCCGCGCAGGAGATTCGAAAGCTGGCACGCCTGTAAGGGCGCGCGCCTGGCGCCAAGCGCGCGTGCGATAGCTGTGACCTGATTGGGCGGCATGCCCACGGGGCACGTGCCAAGCTCCGTGGCCTACTTGCTGTCAGGTAAGCGCGCTACCATGAGTGCCCACGTCGAGCCACGCCCGGCGGAGACTGCCGTGAACGAGTCCTTCTCATCACCTGCCCGCCTCGCCCTGGCGCCGGAGGCCGCCGTGGGCGTCGGCCTGCTGGCGTTTTGTGCGGCCCTGCTCGTCCTCGCGCCCCTGATCCAACTGCCCCTGCCGCTCAGCGAATTCGATCAGAAGCGCTACCTACAGCTGTTGCTGATGGTGGTGAACGCGGCCGCCTACGCGCTGTCGCCAGATCTTCGGCGCCACGTCGCCGCGGAGATCGCCGCCGTGCCCAGGACGGCCTTGGTCGCCCTGGCCCTCGTGCTCATCCTCGGCATCGCCTCTTCGCTGAATGCCGAGTCCCCTCGCCACGCCTTCACCGAGTTGGCCCTGCTGCTCGCCCTGGGGCTCTACGCCATCACGGTGGCGGGCGCCTTGCGTCCGGTATTGCCGGCCGCACGCCGCTGGTTCGCGGTCATGGTGTTGACGATGATCGGGCTGTACCTGCTGCGATCGGCGGGAGCCTACCTCGCGTGGCTAACGACCGTGCAACTGGAGGTCACCGAGCTCTTCGTGGGGCTTGGTCACAAGCGCTTCTTCGGGCATTGGCTGACGCTGACGCTGCCCCTGTGCGTCCTCCCCGCGCTCATGTTCCGCTCACCCTGGGTGCGCGCCGGCAGCCTGCTCGCAGCCAGCCTGTGGTGGGCCGTGGCCTTCGGTATCAGCGGCCGCGGCACGCTGATGGGAGTGGGCGTGGCGCTCGTCTTCAGCGCCCTCCTCACACCCAAGGCGCGGCCCTGGTGCGCCCTGCAGGTGGCCTGCGCCCTGGTCGGATTCGCCCTCGCCTTCGCGTTGTTCGAACTGCCTACGCGGGATTCCGAAGCAGTGGTGGGGATGGCGCGGCTCGGCGGGCAGGTGGGCACCGCCGGTGCCAACGAGGGACGGCTGGTGTTGCTGCTCGAGTCGGCCGAACTCATCCTGGCCAATCCGACCCTCGGCATCGGGCCCATGCATTTCGCGGCCGTGGGCGAGCGTGGTCATCCCCACAACCTCGTGGCGCAGCTGGCGGTGGAGTGGGGCCTCCCCGCCACCATCGTGCTGTTGGGCCTGGCGCTGGCGGGCGCTGTCGCGTGGTGGCGTCTGCTGCCGGCGGCGCGCACCACGTCCGTCGTTCGCCCCGCGGTCGCTGCCAGCCTGCTCGCCGGCGCCGTGCACGCCCTGGTCAGCGGCGTCCTGGTACCGGCGTACACACAACTCTGGCTGGCTACCCTGGCGGGCTTCGCCCTGTGTGAATTCAACGACATGCTGGCGCCCTACGGCCGCGAGCAGGATCGCCGCGCGCAGCCCGCGCGCCGCTACTCGCTGCCCGCCACCAGCGCGATGCTGGGCCTCGCATGGATCTTCAGCCTCGGCGCGCTAGGGGTCACCGCCGTGCGCGATACGCCCCACGTGCTGCAGAGCATGCGAGCGATGCAAACGCGCCGGGTGCACGGCGCGCCACGATTCTGGCAGTACGGCTACATCGATGAGGGGCGCAGCCTGCGCGCCCTGGTCGACGATCAGCCCCTGCGCAAGCGACCGCGCTACACACTGGACGCCACCCTGGAACGGGTGCACTTACCGTTCCTGTCTGACTGAACTACACTTCCCGCCATGGCAATCGACAGCGACACCGTTCCCCAACACCTCTGCGCAGACGAGTTGCGCCAGGGGCTCGACGCGGCCGTGCGCAATGGCAACGGCGATCCGCATCGCGTGGTGCCAGCGGTGCGCACCGTGCTCGCCGAATTCGTCCGTCGTCACGCCGGTCAGGTGCCCGACGAGTTCGCCGAGGCACCGGACGATCGCTACGCCAGGCGCCTCATGCACAGGAGTGACGAACTCGGTTACGCGGTGATCGCGATGACCTGGGGCGCCGGTCAGCGCACCCCTATTCACGATCACTGCGGCATGTGGTGCGTGGAGGGCGTGTGGCAGGGCTGTATCGAGGTGGAGCAGTACGAGTGCATGGAGCGCAAGGACGAATTCTGTCGCTTCGAGCCGCGCGGGTGCATGCAGGCGTGCGCCGGCTCCGCGGGGAGTCTGATACCGCCGCACGAGTACCACACGATCGCCAATGCCGAGGACGATCGCGCCGCCATCACCGTGCACGTCTACGCTGACCACATGACCACGTGCAACATCTTCGAACCTGCGGCCAACATCGCCGAAAACGGCGAATGGTACCGGCGACTCCCGCGCCAACTGCACCTCGACTAATCGGCCTTCGCCAGCGCCCGATCGACGCGCGGCGGATTGAGAACCAGGCCCACGAATCTCCCTTCGCGCCCTCCTACACTGCACGTTGACTTAACGGGCACGTCGGCCCCGGCACACGGATGCCGTGCGGGCCGATCAGCGATTCGGAGGACTCCATGGCGCACGACGCGAGAGTCGTAGAAGCGTCCGGCAACGCAGCACTGCTCTTCCTCGAATACCTGACGGAAGAGATCAACCGCGGTGAGCTCAACCTGCCGTCCTTTCCGGACAACATCATCAAGATCCGCCAGGCGCTTGCTGATGAGGGTTGCGGGCCGGAACGGCTGGCGAAACTGATCTCCACCGACCAGGGCCTCGCGGCACGCCTGCTGCAGATGTCCAACTCCGCGCTGATCTCGCGCGGCGTGCGCGCGGTGACCGACCTGCGCACGGCCATCCTGCGCCTTGGCTTCAACATGGTCCGCAACGCCGCCATGTCCGCCGCCATCCATCAGATGTTCCAGTCCAAGAAGGCGGCTGCGATGCGTCGCGAGGTTCGCGCGATCTGCCGCGAAGGGGCGGACGTCGCGAGTCTGGCGTTCATCATCGCGCGCGTGACCGAGCGCTTCAACGCCGACGAGGCGATGCTTGCCGGCCTGCTCCACAACGTGGGCAAGCTCTACATCTGCATGCGGGCCTGCGATCAATCCGAAGTGCTCGCCGACCGCGACATGCTAGCGCATATGTTAGGTGAATGGCACGGTGCGATCGGCCGCGTGATCATCGAATCCTGGGGGTTCTCCGCCGAGCAAGCGGCCGCCGCCGAGGAGCACCTCGATCACTCGCGCAGCCCGACCGAGCCGGATCTCGTCGACATCGTGCAGGCGTCGGTCGTGCTCTACGAGGCGATGCAGCGCTCCACGCGCCTGTACGGTGTGGATCCGGACACCGGTGAGATCGTCGGCTCGGAAGAGGAAGAAGCGCGTCAGGCCTCACAATCGCTTCTGGCACGCCCTGTGTTCCTGCGCTTGTCGATCGATCAGTCCCGCCTTGGCGCCGTCCTCTCGCGAGCCCGCGACGACTCGATCGCCAACGGCCTCGCCTGAGCCGAGCGCGCCTGCCTCCCGGCGCCCCCAGCGCCGCGTGTCGATAGGGCTCCCCAGGCCCTTAGCAGCCCCACCTAATGCCGCCCTCCCTGGCGGCCCCGTGTGCGCCAGTCCACACCCTTTTCAGTCACTTAGGAGTCGGCCGGCCGCCGCTGCGCTGGCCATTTGACCGAACGTGTGAGGGAACTGTGAACCCATTCACGGGGAGAGCCGTCACCCACTTGCTATAACGTCATCCAACGGTGAGGAACGGACGGATTGTTGACGCGCTACGGATCCAGCGCACACCGCAAAGCGCCGAAGCGAAATCGGACTGCACCACCACTGGATCCAGGAGGACGTGGACTCCATGTCACCGACCCACAACGCTGCCGCCGCCCCTGCCCTAGCCGTCGACTCGAGCGCGCTGGACGCCGCTCCCCTGACGCCAGCACCGGCTCTCGCCAACCCCGCCCCTGTCAACGCCACCACCTTAGGACACCGCGGTCGATTCCGGCCCTGCGGGTCGTCCAGGGGCATGCAGCAAGTGCATCGCCTGATCGATCAGGTGGCTCGTCACGACACGAACGTATTGATCCTCGGCGAGTCGGGCACGGGCAAGGAGCTCATCGCACGCAACGTGCATGAGCTCTCCTCGCGCGCCAGTGGACCCTTCGTGCCCGTGAACTGTGGCGCCATTCCCTCCGAATTGATGGAGAGCGAACTCTTCGGCCACGAGAAGGGTGCTTTCACCGGCGCGATCACCAACCGTAAGGGGCGCTTCGAGTTGGCCGAGGGCGGCACCCTGTTTCTGGATGAGATCGGCGACATGGATCTCAACATGCAGGTGAAGCTCCTGCGAGTGCTGGCCGAGCGTTGCTTCGAGCGCGTGGGCAGCAACACGAGCCAGCCCTGCAACGTTCGCATCATCGCCGCCACCCACCGCGACCTCGAAGCCGCCATCGAACTCGGCCGCTTCCGCGAGGATCTGTTCTACCGCTTGAACGTGTTCCCCATCGAGACACCACCCCTGCTCGAGCGGATCGGCGACTTGCCCGAGCTGGCAGACGCGCTGATCGCCCGCAACGAGTCTGCGGGCGCCTCGCGCATCGCCTTCGCCCCGGAGACCCTCGCGATCCTCGCCGACTACCCCTGGCCCGGCAACATCCGCGAGCTGGCAAACCTGACGGAACGCTTAGCCATCGTGCATCCGAGCAGCATCATCGAACCCCATCACCTGCCCGCACGTTACCTGAACGCCACCGCTTCGCACCCGGGCCTCGACGGCGCCCTCGACGACGATGGCAACCAGGGCGATGTCCGCCTGCCTCCCGGCGGGCTGGACCTCAAGCACTACCTCACCAACATCGAGCTCGACCTCATCCGCCAGGCCCTCGATGAATCCGACGGCGTCGTCGCCCGGGCAGCACGCCTGCTGAAGATGCGTCGGACCACCCTTGTCGAGAAGATGCGCAAGCACAGCGTTCGTTCGACCGGCACCGCCACCGACTAAGCCCCATGAGCGCCAATCCCTCCCCTATCGACGGCAACACCAGCCTGGTCGAGAGTCGCGGCACGCCGCCTGAACTGGCCGCTGCCTTCGTCGCCTTCACCGAAACCTCCGCTCGACTCGAGCGTTCCTACGGCCAGCTGCAGCAGCGCGTCGGCGTGCTCGGCGAGCAGCTGACCAAAGCCCGCAGCGATCGTCTCGCACAGCTGGCCAAGACCGAACGCCTCGCCAGTCGCTTGAGTGGCCTGCTGGCAGCGCTGCCGGGCGCCGTACTCGTGCTGGATGCGAACAGCCGCGTGCAAGAGCACAACGACGGCGCGCGCGAGCTCTTCGGCATCGACCTCGCCGGTCAGCGCTGGGACGACATCCTCGCCACCCTGGCGGCGACCAGTGAGGACGGTGGCGGCGAACTCGCCCTGGCCGATGGTCGACGGCTCAGCGTCTCCGTGCGTCCCCTGAGCGGCGAGGGCGGCATGATCATGTTGCTCACCGATGTCACCGAGACCCGCGAGTTGCAGGCCATCGTGCAACGCCAGGAGCGCCTCTCCGCCATGGGCGAGATGATGGCGCGCCTCGCGCACCAGGCCCGCACACCCCTGGCCACAGCCATCCTCTACGCCTCTCAGCTGCGGCGCATGCCGATGCACGGCAACGCGGCCGTGTTCACCCAGCGGGTTATCGCGCGCCTGAAGCACCTCGAGAACATGATCGAGGACATGCTCTGCTTCGCCCGCGGCAACCAGGGGGGTAGCACGCCGCTGCCAGTGGACGCCCTGACCGAAGGGGCCGTCGGCAGCTTGCCCGCCGAGCGTGCATCGCGCGTCCAGGTGACGGCGCCGGCGCAGAGCGCGTACGTCCTCGGCAATCGCCGTGCCCTGACCGGAGCGCTGACCAATCTCCTAGAGAACGCCTTAGCCATGGATGAGCATGCGCTCGTCACCCTGGAGGCCTGCATCGACGAACGAGCGGGTCAGGTGCGGTTCACCGTGACGGATCAGGGCGCGGGCATCGACCCTGCCCTGCGCCAACGCGTCTTCGAACCCTTCTTCACCACCCGCAACAACGGCACGGGCCTCGGCCTTGCGGTGGTCCGCAGCGTCGCCGAAGGTCACGGGGGACGCGCCTACGTCGACGACTCCCCGCCTGGCGTGGGCGCTCGCGTCGTGCTCGAACTACCCCATGCCCGCGCCGAGGCAGTCGCTCGCCTGCTCGCTGCACAGCACTCCGCGGAGGCCCACGATGCTGGCTGACTCGACGCCCCTGCCTCCCGCCGCGGCGGAAGCCGCGCGCCAGCGCCACCTCCACCTGTTGGTGGTGGAGGACGATGCGGAGATGCGCGAAGCCCTGGAGACCACGCTCCTGGACACGGGGATCACCGTGCGCGGCGTTGCCGATGGGCGGCAAGCCCTCGCCGCCATCGGCGATGCGCCGGTAGACGCCGTGTTGACGGACGTGCAGATGCCCAACATGGACGGCCACGAACTGCTGCGTCGCATCCGCCGCCGCAACCCCCAATTGCCCGTCATCCTGATGACGGCGTACGGCTCGATAGAACGTGCGGTCGAGGCGATGCGCGATGGCGCGTCAGACTATCTGCGCAAGGGCTTTGACGTCGATACGCTGCTCCAACGAATCGACCGCCTGCGCAGTCCCCAGCCCGCCGTCGTGCCGATGGCGGACGACAGTGACGACGATGCGCCGATCGCCCGCGCGGCCAACAGCCTCAAGACCCGCGCCATCGCCAAGCGCGTGGCGGTGAGCAACGCCACCGTGCTGCTCTCCGGCGAGAGTGGCACAGGCAAGGAAGTCATCGCCCGCTACATCCACGCTCAGTCGCCGCGCGCGGACCAGCCCTTCGTGGCCATCAACTGCGCTGCGATTCCCGAGTCCATGCTCGAGGCCATGTTGTTCGGTCACGAGAAGGGCGCCTTCACCGGCGCCACCCAGGCCACGCCCGGCAAGTTCGAACAAGCCCAGGGCGGCACCCTGCTGCTGGATGAAATCTCCGAGATGCCCCTGAGCCTGCAGCCGAAGCTCCTTCGCGTGCTGCAGGAGAGCGAGGTGGAGCGTGTCGGAGGACGGCGCATGCTGCGCCTCGACGTGCGCATCATCGCCACCACCAACCGCGAGCTGCGCGGCGAAGTCTCGGCCGGTCGCTTCCGTGAGGATCTCTACTACCGCCTCTCCGTGATGCCGATCCCCTTGAGCCCCCTGCGCGAGCGCCGCGAGGACATCCTGCCGCTATTCCGACACATGCTCCTGCGTCATGCCGACGGCCGGGCGGCGCCTCGCCTATCGCCCTGCGCGGAGCACTTTCTCTGCCAATACGACTGGCCCGGCAACGTGCGCGAGCTCGACAACCTCGCCAATCGCACCCTGATCCTCTGCAGCGGTGACGAAATCACGGCGCAGGATCTGAACGTCGAGGGCGTCGACGACGGTGTCTTGACGCCGGCGGTGCCCGCGTCGCGGGTGGGCGAGCTCAAGGCCGACATGGAGGTCGTCGAGCAGCAAAGAATCCTGCAAGTCATCGCCAGTACACGCACGCGGAAGGAAGCGGCGGAGCAGTTGGGCGTCGCAGTTCGCACACTGCGTCACAAACTGCAGAAGATGCGAGAGCAAGGCGTGGACGTTAGCGGTGCGAGTGGCACATAGCTTGCTAGATAAGCAGGCCACCGCGCACGCGAGCGCGGCCTGACCCAAATCAACCGAGAGACGAAGGTCCCGATGGATACTCGAATCAACGAACTGATGACCCAGATGCAGGCCCTGACCGCCCGCGCCGGCGCCGCTGTGGCGCCGCAAGCGCAGGGCCTGAACGGCGAGGTGCCAGGCGCCGCCGGCGCCGTCGACTTCGGCGCCATGCTCAAGGCCTCCATCGACGCCGTCAACTCGACCCAGATGGGGGCGGGCAATATGGTGGAGCGCTTCGAGATGGGCGATCCCCAGATGGAACTCGGCGAGGTGATGGTGGCCCTGCAGAAGGCGGACATCTCCTTCAAAGCCATGACCGAGGTACGCAACAAGCTCGTCGACGCCTACCAGGAAATCATGAACATGCCGCTCTAATCGGATGCGATGAATTTCCCTAGGTTCATGCCTCGATCACACTGCCGCCCGGGCGTCTCTCTCGCCCGACGGCCTCACCAGTAGGACACCATGGCGAGCAAGCCCGACGACAACCAGCTGCCTCAGCTCCTTCAAGGGATCGACAGCGTTCCCGGCCTGCGCCAGGCGATCATGCTGCTGGCGATGGCCGCCAGCGTCGCCCTCGGCGTCACCGCCGTGCTGTGGATGCAGCGCCCCATGCACACGGCCCTACCACCGATGCCTAACATGGGCGAAGCCCAGCAGATGCTGAAGGCCGCTGGCATCGACGTCGCCGACGAGGGCGATCGGCTCACGGTGCCGGTCGACGACTACGCTCGCGCTAAGAACATGCTGGTGGAGGGATTGGTGCTCTCCGGCGATCATCGCGATTGCAGCGCGATCCCCGGCAGCGGCTCCATGAGTCAATCGCTCAGCGTTGAGGAGCAGGCCCTGAACTGCCACCTGGAAGTGGAGCTGGCGCGCACGCTCAACAACCTCTACGGCGTCAACAACGCGGTGGTGCACATCTCCTCCCCTGACAAGAGCGTGTTCGTTCGCCCGCGTATGGACACCACGGCCGCCATCACGGTGGGTCTTTCACCGGACCGCCAAGCCGACCGTGAGCTGGCGCGCTCCATCGTGCATCTGGTGGCCAATGCAGTGCCCCTGCTCATGCCCGAGAACGTCACCGTGGTGGCCAACGGACGCATGATCTCGGACCAGGTCAACGGCGACGCCGCGATGGACATGAGTAACAAGCAGACGCGGTTCCAGCGCGCACTCGAGAGCGAGAAGGAAGACCACATTCGCGAGATGCTCAGTCGCACGCTGGGCGCTGAACACTACACGGTCACCGTCTCCTCGGAAATCGACTTCACGCAGATCGACCGCACGGAGCGTCGCCCCACAGAAGCTGTGGTGATCGGTACCCGAGAGCAGTTCACCGAGTCACCTAACGGTCAACCGCAACCGACAGGCGTGCCCGGCGGACTCACCAATTCCCCGATCCCCACCAACAACGAAGTGGAGGCGGATGGAAACGGTGGCGATGGCGCCGATGCGACGGCCGCCGCCAACGCGGGGCGCGGCCTCGCCTCACGCAGCGTGACCACCAACCGCGAGCCGGGCGAGATCTACGAGGTGATCAGGCAACCGATCGGTACACTCAAGCGCCTGACGATCTCGGTCATGCTCGACCAACTTACCCCACGCCCAGCTCCCGAGAGTGAAAACACCGCGAGCGATGCGCCCGCAGACGCCGGCGACGACGCTGCCGCGGCGGCCCCGGTCAGCCAAGCCCGCTTCAGCCCCGAAGAGATCGCCAGCATCGAAGCGCTCATTCGCGACGCCGTCACCTTCGACGAAGCGCGCGGTGATTCGCTGACGATCAAGGAGCTCCCCTTCAAGCCCATGACCTACGAGGAGCCGATCCCCGCCCCGTGGTGGCAGTCACCGCTGATCATCGACCTCGCCCGCCAGGCGCTCGGCGCCCTGTTCGTGGTGGCCCTCTTCTTCACCACGATCCGCCCGATGATCACCAAGCTCATGACGGCACCGCCTCAGGTTGCTGTGGCCGCCGCGGGCGCCTACGGCCAAGCGGCGATCGGCGCAGAAGGCGCCGATGTGGATGAGGCTGCGGCGCCCGCACGGATCGACCACCAGGCGCAGATCACCGAGGCGCGTGACTTCGCGCAGAAGCACCCCGACCGCACGGCGAAGATCGTCGAAGCATGGGTCGAGGGATAAGTTCAGCGTATGGAACTCGACGGTAGCGAAAGGGCCGCAATCCTGCTGATGTCGCTCGAGGAGCGAGATGCAGCTGCGATCCTTCGCAAGATGGCGCCGGCGGCGGTGGAGAAGATCGCCTCCGCCATGGCGCGCATGGAGCAGGTGTCGCGGACCAACCTCGGCACGGTGGTCGAGGCCTTCTCCGACGAGGTCGATCGCCAGGCGCGTATCGCGCCCAGCACACGCGAGTACATCACGCGCCTGATCACCGAGGCGGTGGGCGAGTCCAACGCCCGCGGCCTGGTCAACCGGGTGCTCGACGAGGGCCAGAGCCGTGGCCTCGACGCCCTGCGTTGGATGGACACGCGCGAGATCCGCGAGATGATCCTGGAGGAGCATCCGCAGATCATGGCGATCGTCCTCGCTCACCTCGATCAGGCCCAGGCCACCGAGATCATGAGCGACATGCCCACGGAGTTGCGCAAGGAAGTCATCTTGCGCATCGCCACGCTCGAAGAGGTCGGTGAGTCCGTGCTCAACGAGCTCGAGACCATCGTCAACGCGCGCAGCAGCGAACAGAAGCACGATCTGAAGGCCAGTGTGGCCGGGGTCAAGGTCGCCGCCAACATCCTGAACGTGCTCGGCGCCGACGTCAGCACGGAGATCATCGAGTACCTGCGCGAAGCCGACGACGACATGGCGAGCGAGGTGGAAGAGCAGATGTTCTCCTTCGAAACCCTCCTGCGCATCCAGGGCCGTGGCATGCAAACGCTGCTGCGTGAAGTCACCAATGAACAGTTGATCATCGCCCTCAAGGGCGCGGATCAGGAGATTCAGGACCTCATCTTCGACAACATGTCCAAGCGCGCCGGCGACATGCTGCGCGACGACCTCTCCACCCAAGGTCCCGTGCGCATCACGGAGGTGGAGGAAGCGCAGAAGGCGATCCTCGACGTCGCCAAGCGACTTGCCGATGAAGGGCAGATCCTGATCGGCTCCGGAGGCGATGACTTTGTCTAGCAAGGCAGCGAAGAAGCTCAGCCCCGAGCAGAGCAACGAGGCGGTGCCCTGGCAGGCGCCACCCGTGAGTGAGGCAATCGCGGCGTCGGCGATCGCTCACCTGCCAACCGCGCGAGAACTCGAAGCGCTCCAGAAGCAGGCCCATGACGAGGCCTTCGCCCAAGGTCTGCAGGAAGGTCGTGAGGAGGGGGCCCGCGAGGTGCGCAAGGACCTGCTCGCCGCGCACCGCCGCGAAGCACTGCGGTTGGAGGCGTTCCTCGATGCTCTGGGTCAACCGCTGGCAGAGGTCACGGCCTCGGTGGAGAAGGAAATTCTCGCGCTGGTGGTGGCGATGGCTCGGCAGATCATCCGTCGTGAACTCAAGACTTCCCCCGATGAGATCGTCGGCACGGTGCGCGACGCGCTCGGCCAGTTACCGATCGCTAACCGGGAAGTGCGCGTGGAGCTGCACCCGGAAGACGCAGCCCTCATCCGCGATCGCCTGCAGGATCGCCAGCAGGGCACGAAGCGGTGGACCATCGTCGAAGACCCGCTGATCGCTCGCGGCGGCTGCCGCGTGACGAGCGACGACTCCTTGATCGACGCCACCTTGGACTCGCGCATTGGAGCGCTGGTGAGCCGGGTCTTCGGCGAGCAGCGCAACGAGGAAGCCGCACGCAAGGAGCGCGCCGAAGGCTCCACCACGGCTACGTGAAGAAACTCCCCCCTAACACGCTTCCTAAGCCTCCCAGCATGTCGAGGGCGCTGATGCGCACCCTGCGCGAAGCGCGGCAACGGGTCGATGAGACCCCGGCGCCGGTGGTGGAAGGGGTGCTCTACCGCATGGTGGGACTCACCCTGGAAGCGTCCGGCTGCCAAGCCGAGGTCGGCGGTCGCTGCAGCATCGTGGCCCCGAGCGGGGCGCAGATCCAGGCGGAGGTCGTGGGGTTTGCGCGCGAGAGTCTCTACCTCATGCCTACGGGCGACGTGCACGGGATCGGCCCAGGTGCGCGGGTCATCCCGTTGCCCGAGGCCTACCGCATCGCCGTTGGCGAGCAGCTCCTCGGCCGTGTCCTGGACGGGGCTGGACGCCCCCTCGACGACCTGGGACCGATCAACGCCAAGCAGACCCGGGCCGCGCGCAGCGAACCGATCAACCCCCTGGAGCGACAGCCGATCCGTGAACCCCTCTGTGTCGGGGTGCGGTCGATCAACGCCTTGCTCACCATCGGGCGGGGCCAGCGCATTGGCCTGTTCGCCGGCAGCGGCGTGGGCAAGAGTCGCCTCCTCGGCATGATGACGCGCTTTACCTCGGCGGATGTCATCGTGGTCGGACTCATCGGCGAACGCGGTCGTGAGGTGCGCGAGTTCGTCGAGGACATCCTCGGCGAGCAAGCCCTGGCAAGGGCGGTGGTGATCGCCACGCCGGCCGACCATTCCCCCCTCATGCGCATGCACGGCGCGTGGCTCGCCACCACCATCGCCGAGCACTTCCGCGACCAGGGCAAGCGAGTGCTGCTGCTGATGGACTCGCTCACCCGGTTTGCCCAGGCCCAGCGCGAGATCGCCCTGGCGGTGGGCGAACCGCCTGCCACCAAGGGCTATCCACCGTCGGTCTTCGCCCGTCTGCCCCAGCTGGTGGAGCGCAGCGGCAACGGCACCCACCCGGACGGCTCACTCACGGCGATCTACACGGTGCTGGCGGAAGGTGATGATCACAACGATCCGATCGTCGACAGTGCGCGGGCGATTCTCGACGGCCATATCGTCTTGAGTCGCGAACTCGCCGACACGGGCCTATACCCCGCGATCGATATCGAGTCCTCGATCAGTCGCTGCATGAGCGACATCACGGACGCGGACCAGCAGCGCCTCGTGCGCCGCTTCCGCGAACTCTATGCCATCTACCGGCGCAACGAAGACCTCGTGCGCGTCGGCGCCTACGCCCCTGGCACCGACCCAGAGCTCGACAAGGCCATCGCGGCCTGGCCCCACATGCGACGCTTCCTCAGCCAGGAACTCAACGAGCCGGTCGACTTCGACACGGCCAAAGCGGATCTGGCCGCGTTGATGGGCGCCCTCGATAGCGCGCCTGCCACCCCAGCACCCGCTCCCGTCCCGGCCCAGGCGAATGATGCTGACGCTGGGGGTGGCGGTGGCGCCCCGGCCCTACGCGCCGTCAGTGCGGCGCGCAGCGCCTAAGCTCCCGCTGACAGAACACTAGATGGCACGATCAACGCAGCGGCTGGCGCCCGTCGCCGACCTCGCCAAGCATCAACAGTTGCAGGCCGAGAAGGCCCTCGCCAAGGCGCAACGCGAGGTGCAGTCGCGCACGCAGATGCTCACGCAACTGCGGACCTTTCGGGACGGCTACGACCAGGGGCCGATCCGCGCACAGGTCGGTGCCCGCTCGATGGCCGCCCTGCGCGATTTCGAGTGTTTTCTCGAACGCCTGGACCAGGCCATCGAACAGCAACGCACAGAACTCGCCCAAACCCGCAGCGCGGCCAACGAGCTGCGCCAAGCCCTGCGCGCGGCGACCACTCGCGCCGATAGCCTGCAACTCGTGATGGATCGCGCACAGGACCTCATAAGGCGCCGAGACGAGACCCGCGAACAACAGCTACTGGACGAGTTGGCTTGCATGGCCGCGGCACGCAAGACCTCGCCCTGAGCTTGGCACGGCACTTGCTTCCATTGCGAGGATACTGCCGCAACGGAACCGACACGTGACTCCATCGATCCTCGCTCCGCTCAATGCCGCACCGGCGAAACTCTCCGGCCCGCAAACCTCCGACAACCCGGCCCTGGCCGAGGCAGACACCGGCGAGAACACCTCGTTCCGTGACCTGGTCGCGCAGGAACGCCAACAAACGCCGAGTGAAGGCGACCGGACGGGCGAACAACCGCCATCGGGTCAGGGTCAGGAATCAAGCGCCTACGACGCCGACGAGGCCACCACCTCCCGGAGCGAGCCCCTGCTCGCGTCCGAAGAAACGATAGGGCAAGGCGGCCAAGGCTTGCCGGCCGTGGCGGCAAACATCCTCCCCAATGACGTTGCATTGCAGACGGATTCGCTAGCCACGCCGGCGACGGCACCCTCGCCGGTACCCGGCGATGCTAACCGCTCCACCGCGCCGTCCCCAGTGGTGGGCACGGTGCAGGGGATCGCCACGCCGGCGGCACCTGCCGCAGCGGCACCTGGCACCGGTAGCGCGGTGCTGCGCAGCGCGGGTGAGCTTCGCGGCGACGCAGCCCCTGGCAACATGCGCAGCGACGTCTTGAACGGTGGCCGTCGCACCAGCGCCTGGGATCAACGCTCGAGCGACCCGGGGGCGCTGGCGGCGCGTCAGGGTGAGCGCGCACCTGCGCTTTTCGATGGCCTACGGCCGATGCTCGGTGAACGGTCAGCCTTCTCATCGAGCCTCCTTTCGGGGACCGGCCCGGAGGGCTTTGGCATCACCCCGGCCCTGGGTGCTCAAGGCGGCAGCGCCACCACGGTGACCGCACCGGCGACCGGCGCCAACGCCATCAATGCAGCGCTCGCACCCACCACCGTGTTCACCGTCGAGCCTACCGCTACCGCCTCCAGCAACCCCACGAGCTTCGAGCTCTCCCAGCCCCTTGGCAGCCAAGCCTGGCAGCAGGAGTTGGGCGGACGACTCCAATGGCTCACCGATGCTCGCATCGGCCGCGCTGAGCTGCGCTTGAACCCCGCGGAACTCGGACCGCTCGAGATCACGCTCAACGTGCGCGGTGATGAGGTGAGTGCGACCTTCGGCGCTCAACACGCCGCCACCCGCGAAGCGGTGGAACAGGCCCTGCCACGGCTGCGGGAAATGATGGCGCAGAGTGGGCTGCAGCTGGCGGATGCGAACGTCGGTCAGCACAGTGGCGGCGAGCAGGCTGCTCAACACGATGATGGCGCTAGCGCCCAACGTTCAGCGCCGATCACAGGCGCGGACGGCGCGGCCGTTCAGACCGCTGACCTGTCCGTAGACAGCGTGTCGACTCGGCGCACGAGCATAGGTCAGTTGGACCTCTACGCCTGAGGCCGGGAAAGTGAACTTTTGTGAGGGAGTGGGCGCGGTGTCGCCGCTTGTAGGGATGTCAGCGCTGTTAGCGCCCGGTCACCCCTAACAACTAGAAGGACCACACCATGCAAGGCGGCAAGATTCTAAGCACCCTGTGGCTGATCGGCGCCAGCGTCCTCGCGATCTTCGCGACGTTCTCGACGCCCTACTGAGCCCCCCGCGAGCGGCGCCCCGAACCACAACAACATCCTCCCCTAGGAGGCGTCGCCATCCACGTCGATGCCCTCGGCGATCACCACCCGCTGCAGGGCCTGTTCGATCATCTCCCGCGAACGTGCGGTGGTTTCATGCAGGTAGGCATGAAGCGCGGCGTCAGCGGGGTTGCGGCTCTCGCAACTCGCGCTGTAGGACTCGAAGGCCGTCAGACTGACGACCAGATCCACCAGGTGCTTAGGGCACTCACATTCCACCGTCGTGGACTGAGTGGCCATGCGCGAGAGCTGCTCGCGCGTGTAGAGCCGTGCCGGAATCTCGCCGGACTGCTCGCCCGGGTAATGCGGGGAAGCAGGCGCTGCCGGAGCACCGGGTCGCGGGGACGACGGCGCGCCCCCCACATCGCGCAGTGCGCGCGCGAGATCTGCACCGGTAACCGGCGCCCGCATCAGCACGGTCCACTCGTCGTTCAAGGCCTGCAAATCGTTAGTGCGCGCGAAGTTGTACACCAGCACCACGCGAGTGGCCCCGGAGAGGCGACGCAGATCGCTGATCAGTACCTTCGTGTCCTGGTCGATGGTCGGCTGCTCGATCACCAGCGCCTCGGGGCGCAGGCGCTTCACATCGGCTCGGAAGGCACCGAGGTCGGCCTCCCGACTCACCACGTTCAAACCCATCAGATCCGATAGGCCCATCAGGCGGAAGGTCTCGCCCATGAGGGCGGTGCGCGTGGGCGCGCTGGAGAGCTGCTCGCGCTTGGCCACGTGCTGTTCGTAGGCGGCGAGGCGCTCCTGCAGCTCCGTGTGGCTGAGGCGGGCGACGTGGCCGATGGGTTCGCCCCGGTCCACCAGGTGCTTCATGACGGTGAGGCGTTCGATGTCCGGCCGCGAGTAGAGACGACGACCGCTGTCGGAGCGTTCCGCGTCGACCGCGCCGTAGCGACGCTCCCAAACACGGAGCGTGTGGGTGGAGATACCGGTCAACCGTGAGACGGTGCCGATGCCGTAGCCACGACGCTCTTCACCACCGCTCGGTGCCGCCTCGTCGTGCCCAGCCGCTGGGTCATCCTGCTCGTGGTGAGGGGGCGAAGGGGGTGAGCCGTCACTCATAACTTTCTCGCAAACGTCTAACTTAGAACGTGGACATTATCGACATAGCCTCGTACGCTTCAAGGGCATTGGATGTCCTGCGTTTTCGCTGTTTTGCAGCATGTTTTTATGACTGAAGCGTCTCCCCTCCCCACCCTTCCCAAGGTGGTGGTCTACCGCTCTGCCATCACCGATATTCGAACCGTCGAGGCCCGCCTGCGCCGCGCCGAGCTGCCGTTCGAGGTGGAGGTGGTGGGGATGGCCAGCCAAGAGGAGCGCAAGCGCTACCGGGAGCTGAAGCAGTCCAGCGGACACGGCACCCTGCCACTGATCTTCATCGACGAGCGTTGCATCGGCGGCGAACCGGAACTGGCCCGCTACATCGCGGACCGGCGCGACCACGCACCCGAGCCGCCGGAGGACAGCACGCCCGCGACGGTGGACGATGACAATACGCAGGAACCGGCATCGCCGGACCCCACCCCCGAGGTGCCCGAACCGAACCCACCCGACACCTCATCGGCAGACGGCGACGAGCCGCCGACGACGCCCGCCCCCGCGGGCAGCCTCGACCAAGCGCTGGCGACGCCTGCGCAAGCCCCCGCTGGGACGGCCATCGATGCTTCCGACAGCGCCCTGCGGCGGCGCACTGACCTGCTCGGATATGCCGGTTTGATCCCCTTCTTCGCCTGCGCCGGAGGCAGCTTCTTCGGCCCGCAACAAGAACTCGCCCGATTGGCCCTGGTGGCTTACGCGGCGGTGATCTTCAGCTTCGTGGGGGCCGTCCATTGGGGCTATTCCCTCGGCCGCGACCCGGCGGCGCCGCGCGGTTTGGTGGCGAGCGTAATCCCCTCGCTGATCGGCTGGGCGGCGCTGATGCTCCACGCGCAGACCGGCGCCACCGCCAGCCTGGCCCTGCTGGGCGTGAGCTTTCTGCTCTGGCACGCGTTCGAGCGCGCCAGCGCACGCCTGCCGGGGCACTACCTCGGCCTGCGCCTGCGGTTGACGGCCCTCGTCTCCAGTCTGCTCATCGGGTCGGCGATCGCCGTTTCGCTCGCACTGGGACAACCCTGAGCGACGGCACTGGCGAAGCTAAACCGCTTAAGGCCTGTTCATGTTTTGTCGCAGATAGCGGCAAACTTTTTGGTTGATGTCTAGCTATTGTCGAGGTATCGTCCTTTCCGACTTCCGGTCTTGTGCCGAGGTCGTGACTCCTTAGCGTTATAGCTTTTTATGGCGGTAACAGCATTAAAGGCGCCCCGGCGACCACGCCGCGGCGCCTTCTTTTTATCCGCCAGACGGCGCGCCGGCAGCCCTGCTGTGTCTGCCTCGCCGCGAACGGGAGACCTGAGCGATGGTAGCGAGCGCTGATCCGCGGGAGATGGCCAAGTTCGAGCAGCTGGCCGACACCTGGTGGGACCCCACCGGCCCCTTCTGGCCCCTGCATAAGTTGAATACCGTGCGCACGGACTACATCCGCGACGTGGTGAGCGCACACCGGGGCGGTCGCGCCGAGGGCGCAGCGCCGCTGAAGGGCGTGCGCATGCTGGACATCGGGTGTGGCGGCGGCCTGCTGAGCGAGGCCATGGCGCGCCTCGGCGCCGAGGTCCACGGGGTGGACGTGGTGGAGCGCAACGTGCGAATCGCCGAGCGTCACCGACCGCCCGAACTCGCCGCCAACCTGCGCTACGAACACGGCTCGGTGGAAGCGCTCACGGCCCGCGCAGCGGCCCCCTACGATGTGGTGCTGAACATGGAGGTGGTCGAGCACGTGGTCGACCTGCCGGCCTTCATGTCCCACTGCTGCGCTCTCGTCCGCGACGATGGACTGATGTTCGTATCAACGATCAATCGCAATCCCATCTCCTTCCTCAGCGCCATCGTGGGCGCCGAATACGTGCTGCGATGGCTACCGCGTGGCACCCACGATTGGCGCAAGTTCCCCACGCCCCGCGAACTCGAAGGCATGCTCACGGACAGCGGCTACACCGTCACCGAGCGCAAGGGCGTGCGGGTCAACCCGCTCACGCGCAAGTTCAGCCTCACCGACTCGCTGATCATCAACTACATGCTGGTCGCTCATCCCACCTCGTCGACGAGCGCCTGAGCTAGCCGTCCGTCGCCTATGCCCGCGCCACCGCCGGACAAGATCTGCGTCGCCTGCGGTCGCCCCTTCTCCTGGCGGCGTAAGTGGGCGCGAGACTGGGAGCAGGTGCGCTACTGCTCGGCGGCGTGTCGCGGCCGCGGCACGGGCGGGGAGACCGAGTCGCTCGAGGAAGCCATCCTCGAGCTGCTGGGCAATCGCCGCGCGGGCGCGAGCTGCTGCCCGAGCGAGGTGGCCCGCCAACGCTACGCCGAAGACGCCTGGCGCGCGCACATGGAGCCCGTTCGCCAGGCGGCCAGGCGCCTCGCTCAACGCGGTGAACTCGAGATTCTCCAAGGCGGGCGCGTGGTCGACCCCGGCCGCTTCCGCGGCCCCATCCGGCTGCGCCTGAGCTCCCCCCGCGACTGAGCTTCCTGACGACGACGCCACCCGAGGCGCCGGGTTTCCGGCACCGCGTGAACTGCGTCACACCGATGCGCCAGTGCGCCGCCACCACCTGACGGCGCAAGCGCCGAAATCCTGCCAAAAGCCGTGCATTACCTGCGTGGCACGGATGTTGCTGTGTCAGCAGCGGAGCATTCACTCAAACCTTGGCAGGACCCATGGCAAACGAAGAAGCCGCTGAAGATACCCCGAAACCCCCTAACAAGATGATGGACATGTTGATCGCCGGGGTGGGCATCTTCGCCCTCGTCACGGTCAGCAACATCGTGACCACCATCGTGTTCCCGCCGAAGGTCAGCATGCCTTCGGACGATGGGGCCGCCGCGCAGGTGGTAGACGCGCCACCGCTCTACCACGCGCTGAACCCGCCCCTTATCGCTAACCTGGAGGGGGCCGACGCCGACTTTCTCCAGGTCTCGATCGAACTGATGGCCCGCGATCAGAAGGTCATCGACGCCTTGCAGACGCACAAGGCCGCGATCCGCAACAACCTGCTGCTGATGTTCTCCACCCACGCCGGCGACGACGTCAACACCCGTGACGCCAAGGAGATGCTGCGCATGAAGGTGCTCGAGGAGGTGCAAGCGGTGCTGGAGCCCTACGTCGACGGTATGACCGTGGAAGAGGCCTACTTCACTTCCTTCGTCGCGCAGTAGGGCCGTCGACGCATGAATGACTTGCTCACCGAGCAGGAGACCGAAGCGCTGCTCGAGGGTATCGAAGACGGCTCCGTCTCCACCGACACGGGTATGCGTCCGCGCGGCCAGGTGGTGCCCATCGACTACGCCGCCTACGACCACCTCGTGACCGGCCAGTGGCCGGTGCTCGAGCGCATCAACGAGCGCCTGGCGACCCGCCTGTCCGAGTCGCTGAAGTCCGTGTTCCCCGCCCTCGGTGCGGTGCGCTTCGCGGGGCTCTACCGCGAGTCCTACCTCGACTACACCTCAGGCCTGAGCGTGCCGAGCGCGATCCACGTGCTCGATCTTTCCCCCCTCCCGGGCAAGGCCCTGATGGTGATGGACACGGCCTTCCTCTACCTGGGTGTCGACTCGCGCTTCGGTGGCCCCTGTCGCCCACCTGTGCTCTCCCAGCAACGTGCCTTCACGCGCAGTGAGCGACTGCTGCTGCAAACCTGTCAGGAGCTGATCCTCTCCGACCTGAGTAAGACGTGGGAGGAAGTGGAACCCATCGAGGTCAGCGTGGAGAGCCTCGAGTTCGACGCTCGCTACCTCGAGATGATGCCCTCCTCGACGATGCTCCTCGCCTCGCGCTTCGAGGTCGAATTCGCCAGTCAGAAGGCCACCATCAACATCGTCATTCCCCACGCCACGATGCAGCCCATCGAGGCGCGGCTCACGGGCACCGAGTACCGTCCCGACGACCACGTTGAAGAGTGGCGCGAAGCCCTCCGCGAAACCCTGCTCGACGTGGAGTTGGATGTGCAGGTGTCCCTGGCCGAGGTGCCGGCGAGCTTCCGCGACATGATCGACATGCAGAGCGGCGACGTGATGGAGGTCGAATTCGATCAGACCGTCACCGCCGTCTCCGGCGAACAACCGCTGTTCATCGGCCGTATCGGCACCTCACGAGAGCGTAAGGCAATGATGCTCTCCGCCGTCGCCGACCGCACGGCCTTACCGAAGACCACCAGGAGAGCGTTGGAGCGATGAACGAATCGACAGCCCCCGAAGATCTGCCAGAGGACGACGAGGACGACGCACGCGCCGAGGATGAGGCAACCGCGGGTGCCGAAGAAGAGGAGGCGCGCACCGCCGACGAAGTCCTGGAGGACGAGGAGGAGGAGGCGTTCGCAGGCGAACCGGCTTCCTTCGAGGAGCTTCGCGACCAGGGCGATCGCAACGGCCCTGGGGATCTCAAGCTCGAGATGATCCTCGACGTGCCCGTGACCCTGACCGTGGAAGTCGGCCGCACGCGCTTGAGTTTGCGCGAGCTGCTGAAGCTCAATCGCGGCTCGGTGGTCGAGCTCGATCAACTGGTAACGCAGCCGATGTCCCTGTTGGTCAACGACACGCTGGTGGCCCAGGGCGAGCCGGTGATGGTGAACGAGCGCTTCGGCATCCGTCTCACCGACGTGGTGAGTGCGGGTGAACGCATCCGTCGCCTGACCTGACCATGGCGCAGGGAAGCGACAGCCAAGGCACCGAGCAGGCACCTGCCAGCGAGCCGCCGGCAGCACCGGGAGACTCGGCCACCACGCCACTCTTTGCGAATACCGGCGCCGAATCCTCGACGCCCGTCCCCGCCCTGGCAGGCGATGACCTCCTCACCCCGGGCAGCTCGGCCCAGCTGCTGGCGAGCCTCGCCCTGGTGCTGCTGGTGATCGTGGCCCTCGGGTGGTTGTCGCGGCGGCTGCATCGCCTGCAACCCAGGCGAGGCGGTCGGGCGCTGCAGGTCTTAGACGTGCTTCCCGTGGGCGCCCGCGAGCGCGTGGCGCTGGTCCAGGTGGGGTCCACCCAACTCGTACTCGGGCTAGCGCCGGGCCGCGTGCAGACCCTGCACGTACTGGACCCGGCGGTAGCCGCAAGCGACGACGCGACACCCGCGAGCGCTGAGCCGGTGGCACCCGCCGCCGCAAGCCCCTTCGCCAGCCTATTGAAAAGGTAAGCCTTCTCGATGCTATCGACACCACGACGACAGCAACTTGCAGCCTTGCTCGGCCTTGCCCTGACGCTCCTGGCAAGCGCCGTGGGAGCCCAGGAGGCCCCAGGCCTGCCAGCCCTTACCGTGGGCGGCGCCGATGGCGAGCAGACCTACTCGCTCACCATCCAGGTGCTGGTGCTGATGACCCTGCTGACACTGCTGCCCGCAGTAGTGCTCAGCATGACGTCCTTCACCCGCATCATCATCGTCCTCGCCATCCTGCGCCAGGCCCTCGGCACGGCCCAGTCGCCGCCCAACCAGGTGTTGCTCGGCCTCGCCCTGTTCCTGACCCTGTTCATCATGGCCCCGGTGGCAGACACGGCCTGGCGCACAGGTGTAGGCCCTTACCTCGACGGCAGCATGCCGATCCAGCAGGCCCTGCCCGCCGCCCTCGCGCCCCTGCGCGACTTCATGTTGAGCCAGACCCGCGAGACCGATCTCGCCACCTTCGCTCGCATCGGCGGCGTCAGCCAGTTCGCTACGCCGCAGGACGTACCGCTTCGCATGCTGGTGCCCGCCTTCGTGACCAGCGAGCTCAAGACCGCCTTTCAGATCGGCTTCCTGGTGTTCATCCCCTTCCTGGTGATCGACCTGGTGGTCTCCAGCGTGCTCATGTCCATGGGCATGATGATGCTCTCCCCGATGCTCATCTCCCTGCCCTTCAAGATCATGCTGTTCGTGCTGGTCGATGGGTGGACCCTGCTGGTCGAAACCCTCGCCATCAGTTTCGTGGTGTAGCGAATGGATCCGGAAACCGTCATCGCCGTCGCCCAACGAGCGCTGCAGACCACTGCCATGCTGGCCGCGCCGATGCTGCTCTCGGCGCTCGCCGCGGGCCTGCTGATCGGCATGTTCCAGGCCGCCACGCAGATCCAGGAGATGACCCTGTCGTTCATCCCGAAGCTGATCGTGCTCGGCATCACCATCCTGATCGCCGGCCCCTGGATGCTGCACGTGATCGTGGACTTCACCCAGCGCCTGTTCCTGAACATCCCGCGCTACCTCGGGCTGACCTAAGGCATCGCGTGAATGTTCTTCAGCGAAGACCTCCTGCTCGCGTTGGTGAACGCCTACTTCTGGCCGTTCGTGCGCATCGGTGGGCTGGTGGCCGTCGCCCCGCTGTTCAACAGTCGCAACATTCCGCAGCGGGTGAAGCTGCTGCTGGTGGTGAGCTTGACCGCACTGATCGGGCCCGCCCTACCGCCGATGCCCGACGTGCCGCTGATGAGCCCCGCGGGGTTCCTGCTCACGGGGCAGCAGCTGCTCATCGGCATGCTGCTCGGCTTCGTGGTGCAGCTGGTGTTCGATGCCATGGTGGTGGCCGGCGAGACCGCCGCCATGTCCATGGGACTCGGCTTCGCCACCTTTCTGGATCCGGAACGGGGCGTATCCGTGCCGGTGTTGAGCCAGTTCTACCTCATCCTGGCGACGCTCACCTACCTCGCCATCAACGGCCACCTGATGTTGCTGGAAGTGCTCGCCCAGAGCTTTCAGTCGATGCCCGTGGTGGTGCCCGAGAATCTGCAATCAGGTCAGGATCTGCTCTGGGAGTTGATCTCCTTCGCCAGCACCATGTTCGGCGGCGCCCTGCAGATCGCCCTGCCCGCCGTGAGCGCCCTGCTCATCGTCAACATCGCCTTCGGCGTGATCTCGCGCGCGGCACCGTCGCTCAACATGTTTGCGATCGGTTTCCCCATCAGCCTGGTCATGGGCTTCGCCATCATCCTGGTCAGCCTGCCGTCCACGCAGGGCGCACTGATACACCTGCTGGAGGTGTCCTTCCAGCTGCTCGCCGAGATCCTGCGACCCTAGCCTGGATTATTCATGAGTCATCTGCTGCGGCCGCCGATACACGGGAAAACACGGTGCGTGCTCATTCCAGGTGCTCAACGTACTGTCGAGTACGCCTGCGCGCCTTCCACTGCGCGCCACACCGTGTTTTCCCGCGTCTCGTCGCCCTCGCGACGAAGACTCATGAACAATCCAGGCTAACCAACCATGGCTGAGAACGAAGACGGTCAGGAGAAAACCGAAGACCCAACCCCGAAACGCCTACGCGAGGCACGGGAGAAGGGTAACGTCCCCCGCTCACGGGAACTCTCCACCATGCTCGTCACCATGGCGGGCGCGGTGGGCTTGATGCTCTTTGGGGGTGGCCTGCAGGACACCATCCTCGACATCTTCCGCGAGCAATTCTCACCCCGCGCGGCACAGCTCGGTGACCCTACCTATCTGATGCGCTCGCTTCAAGGCAACATCATCCGAGGGTTGCTGGCGCTCACGCCGTTTCTTCTGCTCTGCACCTTCGCCGCCTTTGTGGGCCCGATCATGCTAGGGGGCTGGAACTTTACCCTGAAGGCCCTCGAGCCCAAGCTCGAGAAGCTCGACCCGATCAAGGGCTTCAAGCGTCTCTTCGCGCCGAAGAACTTCGTAGAGCTGATGAAAGCGATGGCGAAGTTCCTGCTGGTCGGCGGTGTCGCCGTGCTGCTGCTGAATCAGCTCGCCCCCCAAATTGTTGGCCTCAGTATGCAACCGGTGAATACGGCCCTTGGCAACGCCATCCGGCTGTGCCTCCTGTCGCTACTCCTGCTGAGCGCGAGCCTCGCCCTGATCGCCGCGATCGACGTGCCGTTTCAGCTCTGGGACTTCACTCGCAAGCTGAAGATGACCCTCAAGGAAGTGCGCGATGAGGCGAAGGAGACAGACGGACGCCCCGAAGTGAAGTCGCGAATTCGCCAGTTGCAGCAGCAGCTGGCACGCGGGCGGATGATGGAGGAGGTGCCCCATGCGGACGTGGTGGTGACCAACCCGACCCACGTCGCCGTCGCCCTGCGCTACGAAGACGACATGGGCGCACCGAAGGTGGTTGCCAAGGGCACGGACATGGTGGCCGCGCGCATTCGCGAGATTGCCGAGGAACATCGGGTCCCGCTGTTCGAAGCGCCACCCCTGGCGCGGGCGCTCAACCGTCACACGGACATCGGCGAGGAGATCCCGCGCGCCCTCTACCAAGCCGTCGCCCAGGTGCTGTCCTACATCTACGCCCTGCGCCGAGCGCGACGTTACGAGATCCCCATGCCCGACGTACCCGATATCGAGCTGCCACCTGATGTCACCGCCGGTGACCCACCTAGAGAGGATGAGGACTGATGGAACTCCTCGAGCGTGTCGCCCGCCAGCTACGCCAGGGCGCGGGTGTGCCGATTCTGCTGATCTTGATGCTCAGCATGATGGTGCTGCCCCTGCCGCCCATGGCGCTGGATCTGCTGTTCACCTTCAACATCACCTTGTCCCTGGTGATCGTCCTCGCGGTGATCTACGCCAACCGCCCCCTGGACCTCGGGGTGTTCCCGACCGTGCTGTTGATCGCCACCTTGCTGCGCCTCGCGCTCAACGTGGCCTCGACCCGCGTGGTACTGCTCAACGGCCACAATGGCACGGGCGCCGCCGGCCGGGTGATCGAGGCCTTCGGGGACTTCGTGGTGGGCGGCAACTTCGCCGTGGGCCTGGTGGTCTTCGCCATCCTGGTGATCATCAACTTCATCGTGGTGACCAAGGGCGCCGGGCGCATCTCGGAGGTGAGCGCACGCTTCACCTTGGACGCCATGCCCGGTCGCCAGATGGCCATCGACGCCGACTTGAACGCAGGTCTGGTCACCCAGGACGAAGCACGTCAGCGGCGCGAGGAAATTCGCCAGGAGGCAGACTTCTACGGCTCCATGGACGGTGCTAGCAAATTCGTTCGTGGCGATGCGACCGCGGGCATCCTGATCCTCTTCATCAACATCATCGGCGGCATCGCCATCGGCCCCCTCCAGCACGGCATGCCCTTCGGCCAGGCGCTCGAGTACTACACACTGCTCACGATCGGCGACGGTCTGGTGGCCCAGATCCCCTCGTTGCTGCTCTCGACCGCCGTCGCCATCATCGTCACCCGCATGTCCGGCTCCCAGGACATGGGCGAGCAGGTGGTGAAGCAGCTGCTCGGTAACTCCCGCACGCTCGGCGTCACCGCTGGGGTGCTCGGCCTGCTGGGGCTCATCCCCGGCATGCCAAACGTGGTGTTCTTAGGTTTAGCCGCCGCCTGTGGCACCGGCGCATGGCTGCTCAATCGGCAGCCGACCGCGGCGGAGCAAGCGGCCGCAGCCGAGCAGGAAGCTCCCACGGAAGCGCCGAAACCGCCGGAGCTGTCCTGGGACGATGTGTCCGATGTCGATGCCCTGGGTCTGGAGGTGGGCTTCCGCCTGATCGGCATGGTGGACAAGCGCCAGGGCGGCGAGCTCATGAACAAGATCAAGGGCGTACGCAAGAAGTTCACCCAGGAGCTGGGCTTCCTGGTGCAGCCCGTGCACATCCGCGACAACCTCGAGCTCAACCCCAACGCTTACCGGATCAAGCTCCTGGACGTGCCGATCGGTGAGGGCGAGATCTTCCCCAACAAAGAACTCGCCATCGCACCGAACGACACGGTCAAGCCGATTCCCGGACAAAAGACCAAGGAGCCCGCCTTCGGCTTGGACGCGGTGTGGATCGATCCCTCGGAGCGCGAACGCGCCCAGACCCTCGGCTACTCCGTGGTCGATGCCGCCACCGTGGTCGCCACCCACCTCACACAGATCTTGACGACGCACGCCAACGAGCTCTTCGGCTACGACGAGGCCCAACACCTCCTCGACCGCCTGGCGCAAAGCTCACCGAAGCTGGTGGAGGACCTGGTGCCCAAGGCCCTGTCCATGGGCGCCTTCGTGCGCACGCTGCAGGAGTTACTCGCCGAGCGCATCCCCATCACCAACTTCAAGAGAATCGCCGAAGCGATGGCGGAACACGCGCCGCGCAGTCAAGAACCCGCCGCTCTGGCGGCCATGGTGCGGGTCGCCATGGGGCGTTCCATCGTCCAACGCATCAATGGAATGCGGGAAGAACTGCCTGTCATCACGCTGGAGCCAAAACTGGAACGCATGTTGCAAGAGAACCTGCAGAGCGGACAAGGCGGCGGCATCGAGCCGAACCTCGCCGAGCGACTGCACCGTAGCCTCGCCGAGTCCGCCCAACGCCAGGAGATGGCAGGCGAACCGGCAGTGGTGTTGGTGAGCCCGACGATCAGGAGTTGGCTATCGCGCCTGTTGCGACACCAGCTACCGAATCTGAACGTACTGGCGGTGAACGAAGTGCCGGACGACAAGCGTCTGCGCATGGTTGCCGCGGTTGGAGCCTGAGAACACTAAATGCACATCAAGCGATTTGTCGCCCGCGACATGAAACATGCCATCCGCCTGGTTCGGGACGAGCAAGGTCCCGACGCGGTGATCCTCTCCAACCAGCAGGTGCCTGGCGGTATCGAGATCATCGCGGCGGTGGACTACGACCCGCGCCTGATCGATCACGCCCTGGGCGCCAACCCCGAGCAGGCCCAGGCGGCCGCCGACGGCGCGTCAGCACCTAGCGCCGAACGCCCGGAAGCACCGCCGAGCCCAGCCCGACGCTCCGATGGCAAGTCCCTGCGATTGCCTTCGCCGCCGTCCTCGAGTGCCGCTGCGAAGCCGGCCACCGCGACGGCCAAGCGGGCCACCGCGACGGCGGACGATGCCGCCGAAAAACCGCCCGCACGACGCAAGGCGAGCACCGCCAGCACCAGTAGCAGCACCAGCACCACGCGACGTACCCGGCGCACGAGCACCACGACGCGCAAGACCGCAAGCGCCAGCAAGAGCACGGCCAAGCGACGCAGCGCCACGGCCCAGAGTTCAACCAATGGCTCAGCCAAGCCGAGCACGGCGACCAAGGCTGCGGCACAAGCACCCGCCAAGAAGAAGCGACGCGCCACGCCGCGCCCGGCAGCAGCGGCGGCAGAATCCTCCGAGATTCTCCTGCCGACGCAGCCGCCACCGACCACTGCGCCGCCCACCGCCGCCGTGCGACACGGCGGCCGCGACGGCGTAGAGCAGGCCTTCGACGACGGCTTCGGGCCACGCCCGGTGGCCATGACCCTATGGCGCGAAGGGCCGGAGGCTACCGTCGAACTGTCACTGATCGACGAGGAGCGTGAGCCCCCCAGTGACACGGTCGACTGGGACGCTCCCGGCGAGCACGGCGCCGGCGATACCGTCGGCTTCGACGAGCGTAACGACATGGTGGAGCTGGACGACTTCGCCGACGACTCCCCCGAGTCCTTCGAAGAGGCGATGACCGCGCAACAACTGGCCTACTCGCGCCCGGCGCCGGACGCCTCCTCGGCACCGTTCCCCAGCCCCCGTCGGCCGAGTATCACGCGCCAACGCTACGCCGAGATCGAGGACTACCCGGAACCCACTCCGGAGGTCGAGGCCGAAGCGGACCCCGATGAGCTGCGTGAGGATCAGGTCGAGCTCTCCGATTCAGCGTCAGCCGCATCAGGGAACGGCAAAGGCAACGGCCTACTGAGCGTGCTGGCCGGGGTCAGGCGCCGTCCCGAACGCGCCCGCGGGCGAAGCGAGCAGCGCGCAGGTGCCCCGGAATCGGGTCGCCAACAGACGCTGCGCCTGTACCTTCGCTCCCTGCACCGCGTGGGCATGAGCGATCCACTCGTGCAGGAACTGGCCAACGCAGCAGCCGAGAACAACGAGGCCGTCGACTGGCCCGCCCTCGCCGGCCAGGCGAACGCGCGCCTGCGCACCCTCGACCAGGAGGTGATCGACCGTGGCGGTGTGGTGGCGCTGGTTGGCCCCACAGGCGTCGGAAAAACGACGAGTGTGGCTAAGCTGGCCGCACGCTTCGCCCTCAAGCACGGCCGTGACCGCCTGGCCCTCATCACCACGGACACCTTCCGCGTCGGCGCCCACGAGCAGCTCAACACCTTCGCTCGCATCCTCGGCGTACCCCTGTTCCAGGCCGATGATCCCAAGACTTTCAGTGCGTTGATGCGACGCTTGGCGCGCCATCGGCTGGTACTGATCGACACGGCAGGCATGGGGCAACGAGATCTACGTCTCGCTGAAGAGCTCAGTTTGCTGTCCAGGTCACGTGCCAACGTTCAAGTCTTGCTTACGCTGTGTGCCAACACGGAACGACGCACGATGCTCGACACGATCGAGCGCTTCGCTGACGTCAAGCCCGCCGGTTGCGTCCTCACCAAGATGGACGAGGCACGCGCACCCGGCACCGCCTTGGGCGCGCTGATCGAGACCGGCCTGCCCCTGGCCTACACCAGCAATGGTCAGAACGTGCCGGAAGACCTGCACTGGGCGCGAAGTAAGCGCCTGAGCCTGGTAAGCCAAGTGTTCCACCAAGCCGACATGGAATGTCGCGATCAGATCGACGACACCGACGAGGTGCGAGAAAGTGCCTGACCCGAGCGACAGCAACCCGAACGACCAGCACGCCCCTCGCCAACCCCAGCAAGACGGCGGTTGGATGCAGGAAGACCAGGCCAGCGGCCTGCGCCGCGTGGCGAGTAACCAACCGGTGCAGGTGATCGCCATCACCAGTGGCAAGGGCGGCGTGGGCAAGACCACCGTGTCAGCCAACCTCGGCGTCGCCTGTGCAATGAGCGGAAGGCGCGTCATGCTGCTGGACGCCGACCTGGGCTTAGCGAACCTCGACGTGCACCTGGGCCTGCACCCCCGCTACACCCTGAGCAACGTCCTCGAAGGCCAGTGCTCCCTGGAGGATGTGCTCGTGGAGGGCCCCTGGGGCATGACGCTGGTGCCGGCCGCCTCGGGCAACAAGCGCATGGCCCTGCTCGATGCGCGCGAGAGCGCGGGCTTGATCCACGCCTTCAGCGAGCTCACCCGTCCGGTCGATGTGCTCATCATCGACACGGCGGCGGGCTTGTCGGAAAACGTGGCCAGCTTCGCTCAAGCCGCGCGCGATGTGGTGGTGACCGTGTGCGACGACCCCGGGTCCATCACCGACGCCTACGCCCTGATCAAGGTGCTGAGCCGCGACTACCGGGTGGATCACGCCCGCGTGTTGACCAACATGACCGCGGGCGCCGAACACGGCAACCAGCTCTACACCAAGATCGCCCGGGTGTGCGAGCGCTTCCTGGATGTGTCCGTGACCCACTTTGGCAACATCCCCCACGACCCGTACTTGCGCAAATCCGTGCAGCAGCAGATCAACGTCCTCGATGCCTACCCCTCCTCCCGCGCCGCTCAGGCGTTTCGCCACCTCGCCCAGCAGGTGAGTCTGTGGCGCCCTGCTGCGGGCTCACGCGGGCATACGGAGTTCTTCGCTGAACGCCTGCTCCGTGTGCCCACGACCGCCGTGGCCGAGGCCGTCTGATAAGTGGCGATGGACCTGGCACAAGGAGATAGCGCCTTGCCGAGCGGCCGTCCGTCGCTCGACAGCGAGTCGCCAGCGCCTAACGATGACGCACAAGAGGCGCCGGTCGCGCTCACGGGTGACGCCCTGGTGTTGCAGCACGCGAGCCTGGTGAAGCGAATCGCTTACCACCTGCTCGGTCGTCTGCCGCCCACGGTGGACGTCGAAGATCTGATCCAAGCGGGCATGATCGGCCTGCTCGAGGCAGCGCGAAACTACTCGTCCGAAGGCGGCGCCAACTTCACCACCTTCGCCGGTATCCGCATCCGCGGCGCCATGCTCGACGAGGTGCGCAAAGTGGACTGGGCGCCCCGTCCCCTCTGGCGTCAGCTGCGCCAGATGAGTCGGGTGATATCGGAGATGGAGCACGAGCAGGGTCGCGACGTCAGCGATCGTGAAGTCGCCGAACGCATGGACATACCGCTGGACGACTACCACCGGCTCCTGCGCGATGCGGCCTGCGCCCGCGTCGCCAGCCTCGACAGCATGATCAACGACGATCCGCCCCTCGCCCAAGCCATCCTCGAGGACCACGATGGACCCTTGCAGCACCTGCAGGAGTCCACCTTCGTGAAGGTGCTGGCGCAGGAGATTGAGCGCCTGCCCGAACGCGAACGCTTGGTGATGGCGCTGTACTACGACGATGAACTCAACCTGCGCGAGATCGGTGAGGTGCTCGGCGTCACCGAATCCCGCGTATCCCAGATACACAAGCAAGCCAAGGTACGGCTACGAACTCGACTAACCGAATGGGTGAGCGACTCGCCCTGAGGAGGCTCCGATGATATTGCTGGTAGTGCTGCTGAGGTGGGAGCGATGATCCGCTCCATCGGCGTGACGAATCCCGTGTTGCCACGTCGCGAGAGCGGGGGGCGGGGCGCGCGCGAAGAACCCGAGTCCCCACCAGCGCAAGACGAGTCGCCGCCGCGAAGTACCGCCGCCACCGACGACGACACCGGCAAGAACCACGATCGCGAGCCTCCCGAGGCTCCCCATCACATCGACGAATACGCCTGAAAGGACCGCCCCATGCCCAACGATGCGATCGCCTCATCGCTACTCGCCCAACTGACGCCGGAGCTGCTCGCGGCCAGCCTCCTGGTGCTCGCCAGCCTGTGCTTCTTCTGCGGCACCCTGGTGCTGCTGTTGGTGATCGCCCCGCGTCTGCGGCCACTGCGAGAACACGCGGCACCGTTCACGCCGGAACTCGCGGTGGCGAGCGCCGCCGCGCCGAGCGAGACCGCGGCGAACGAGGCGGCACCAGCGCGGCGACGCAACCGGCGCCGGCGACCCCAGCGCGGCCCCTCGGCGGCTCTCGCCACGCCACAGGAGCAGCCCGACGGCCGCGATTTCTCCCGCGAGATCCTGCTCGCGCAGCAGGGCAGCGACGCGGATCAGCTGATGCGCGACTGCGGCCTCACCCAGCTAGAGGCCAATCTCGTGGTGAAACTGTACGGACGTGGGGGACCGGAGCCAGTCTCCGCCGCCGTCGGCTAGCGGCCGTCCACCGTTGTAACCGGCGTCGGGCTCGCGGACACTGTCACCAATGGGGTGCGCTCGATTGGCGAGAGCACCGACCCCGCTTAAGGACAAGGAAGCGCCCATGTCATCGATCGCCCCTCGCTCCCGCGCATTGCTGCTCACCGTCGCCCTGCTAGTGGGCTTGCTCGGTGCCCAGATCACCTTCGCCAACGATGCGCCGAACTGGCGGCTGACCGACGCCACCGGCCAGGAGTACGCCTTCCACGAGGAACACCCGAAGGGCCCCAGCATCGTGCTGTTCTGGGCCACCTGGTGTCCCTACTGCAAGGCGTTGATGCCGCACCTGCAGAGCATGCTCGAGGAGTACCAGGGCGAGAAGCCCCTGCGCGTCTTCGCCATCTCATACCGCGAAGACGGCGACCCCCTGAAGTACCTGGAGCGTCAAGGCTATTCCTTCATCGCCTTCCCCGAGGGCGGCGACGTGCCCGCGTCCTACAACGTGTCGGGCACGCCGGGCGTCTTCGTGGTGGATGAGAGCGGCCGCATCGTGCTGAACCTCTACCAGGTGACCTCCCGCATGGCCGAGGACCCCGCGTGGGACTCGCTCAACAACCGCCAGAAGGCCGCGCGACGCGCGCCCTACTGGGGAGCTCGCATCCGCGAAGCCCTGGATACGCTCTACGGCGCACGCTAGAGGCCACGGGGCTCGCCGGAGTGCCTGGAGGCAGGCGCTCTGATCAATCATCTTGTGCGCACGCCGCTTAGGGACATGGGCGCGCACGGCACCGACGAGGCGCCGCCATGTCTGCCAGGCAGAACTACCTTCCCCACGTTCGCGAGCAGTACGAAGACCTGCCCTACCCGCCGCGCGATCCCGCGCAGGAAAAGCAGCGCCTGAAGCTGGTCCCCACGGACCACCTGGCGAGCATCAACGCACGCTGCTACCGCGGCGCCCGCGACCTTGCGAGCGGCATGGGTGTGCTGGTCGCCGGCGGCGGCACCGGCGACTCCACGGTCTACCTCGCCGAACAGCTGCGCGACTCGCCCTCGCGCATCGTGCACCTCGACCTGAGCGCGGCCAGCATCGAGGTGGCCCGACAACGGCTCGCGGCGCGCGGCCTCGACAACGTCCAGTTCATCCACGGGTCGCTGCTCGATGCGAAGGCCGACGACCTAGGCCACTTCGACTACATCAACTGCAGCGGCGTCCTCCATCACCTGGCGGACCCCGACGCGGGCCTCGGGGCCTTGCTCGGCGTACTCGCGCCCGAGGGCTGCATGGGGCTGATGGTCTACGGCCAGTACGGACGCACCGCGCACTATCAGGTGCAAGCGCTCATGCGCCTGGTCAACACGCAGACGCCCTCACGCGAGGGCAAGCTGGACAACCTGCGCAAGACCTTGAGGGCCCTACACCCCCACCATTGGCTACGCTTCAGCGAACACGTGGCACCGACCAACGACGGCGTCGGTCAACTCGGCGACAGCGGCCTCTACGACCTCTACCTCCACGAGCAGGATCGCGCCTATACGATTCCTGAGGTTTACGAGTGGATGGGCCGTCATGATCTGCACATCCCCGGACCGCCCGGCAGCCCGACCACCCGCCACCAGTACGACCCGCGTAGCTACGTGCAGGACCCTGCGCTGCTAGAGATCATCGAGGCGCTCCCGCCGGCCGCGCGCTACGCCATCGGCGAGCTGCTATACGGCCAGATCGGGCGCCACATCTTCTACGCCACCCGCCGCCCGGACACGGCGGCGCGAGTGGACGACCCCGACCTTTGCCCCACGTGGATCGACGACGAGGGGGCGGGCCTTGCGGCCAAGCTCACGAGCGTTAGCGACGAAGCGCTGGTCCTGAACCATGGGGGCCTGACCTTCACCACCAGCAACTCGCCCGAGAAGCTGGCCCTGCTGCGCGCCATCGACGGCAAGCGCACCACGCGCGAGCTGTTCGGCCACCAGGACCTCGGCGCACCAGAAGCCGCGGCGAGCCTGGCGATGCTCGAACAGCTGTACAGCATCGATGCCATCACTCTGCGCGCCCCGAACGTCCCGCCACCGCCGAGCAACCGCTCCCTCCAGGTGAGGGTCGCGCGCTAGGCTCAGTCCTGCGGGTGCGCGAGCATCGCATCGACCAGGCGGGCGATGCGTGCGCGGGCGGTCGCCACCTCACGCCGTCCGTGGGCCGGGCCCAGGGCCATGACGGCGGGCATCACCAGGGAGGCGAAATCCTCGCCGCCAGATGCACCGGTCGCCGCGTCGTACAGCATCGCCATGACGGCCGCCAGCCAGCGTGCCGGCGGCGTCTGCGTCCACCAGTTGGCGAGCATGTTCTCCTTCATGGTGATGGCAGCCACCAGATCGGCCTGCAAGCTCACCAGTTCCACGAGATCACCGACGAACCAATGCAATAGGTGGCGCGGCGCATCGCCCGCGGCGCGGCGTTCGTGCAGCTCGGCATCGAGGGCCATGAGGCGTTCGAGCAGCAGGGCCTTGGCCAACATGGCCTTGTTTTCGAAGCGGCGATAGAGGGTGCCCTGACCCACGCCCGCAGCGCTTGCTAGGTCAGTCATGGTGATCTCCTGCAGCGGCCGCTCACGCAGCAAGTCCTGCGCAGCGCGCAGGATCGCGTGGCGGTTCTCCGCCGCGTCGGCTCGTTCGGGTGGCAAGCTCTCGTACGCGCGGAGCGAAGGGAGGGTGGGCACGGTCGCAGGCATGGCGCGTATTCTACGAGGGAGCCGAGCCCTTCCAGCAAGATGTTCCCCAGGACTTGATCACCCACCTTAAACGGACTATCGTCCGCTTATCCTCAGCACGTCGGGAGAGGCCCGCATGTCGATTTCCTTCGAACTGAACGGTCGCCCGGTCTCCTTCGACGGCGACCCCCAGATGCCCTTGCTCTGGGCCGTTCGCGAGCGCTTCGGCCTCACGGGCACCAAGTTCGGCTGCGGCATCGCGGCCTGCGGTGCGTGCACCATGCACGTGAACGGCAACGCTGTGCGCACCTGCGTGCTCCCGGTGCAGGCAGTCGCCAACGCGCAGGTCACGACGATCGAGGGCATCAGCTCGCTCGACACGCGCACGGCGGTGCAGGAGGCCTGGCTCAGCCATCAGGTGCCCCAGTGCGGCTACTGCCAGAGCGGCATGATCATGGCGGTGGAGGCGTTGCTCGCCCAGCACCCCGAGCCCTCGGACGAGCAGATCGACGCCGCCATCACCAACATCTGTCGATGCGGCACCTACGACCGTCTGCGCCCCGCCATCCACGCGGCCGCCAAGCAGCGCCGGGAACTGGGCGCATGAGCGAGCAAGCGCAAGGCACCGGCGTAGGCAAGCTCGCGCGCCTGACCCGTCGCGGCTTCCTCGCCACCGCGGGCCTCGTCGGCGGCGGACTGACCCTCGGCATCACCTTGGCGCCGAACCGCCTGAAGATGACCAGCGAGGGCAGCACCGCGGGTGAACAGGTGCTGCTCAACACCTGGGTGAAGCTCACGCCGGACAACCAGCTCACCGTCCTGATCCCGCACTCGGAGATGGGCCAGGGCGCGGGTACGGGCCTGGCGCAGATGCTAGCCGAAGAGCTCGACGCGGATTGGGCGACCGTGAGCATCGAGGACGCGCCGACCACTGACGCCTACACCAACAGCGACCTCGGCCGCGGCTACATCATCGGCGAGGCCCCCGCCATCCCCGGCTTCATGTACCCGCTGATCGACTTTGCGTTTCTGCAGATCGCCAAGGGTCTGGTCGGGCAGATCACCGGGGGCAGCACCGCCATTCGCTTGACCGGCCATCACGGCATGCGCCGCGCCGGCGCCGCTGCGCGTGAGATGCTGGTAGCAGCGGCGGCCGACCTGTGGGAGGTCGACCCCGCTCAACTGACCACGCGGGCAAGCCAGGTGATGCACGCGCCCAGCGGCCGCCAGATCACCTACGGCGAGTTGGCGAGCGCTGCGGCCCGCTACTCCCCGTCGCTCAAACCGGCGCTCAAGGCGCCCAGCGACTACACCCTGGTCGGCCAGCCCGTCACGCGCCTGGACCTGTCCGCAAAGGTGGATGGCAGCGCCCAGTTCGGCATCGACGTCGCCGTGCCGGGGATGGTGTACGCCGCCATCGCCCTGCCCGAGGTGCGCGATGCGCGCGCCGTGATCGAGCACGACGCCCGGGCACGCGCGCGGACCGGCGTTCGCGACATCATCAACCTCGGCGACGTGGTGGCGGTGGTCGCCGACGGCTACTGGGTGGCGAACCAAGCCCTGCAGGACCTGACCCTTCGCTGGGAGGGTGGCCAACCCTCGCTCACCAGTGAACAGATCCGTTCGCAACACCTGCAGGATCTCGAACAAGGCAAGCTCCAGACCCTCGATGGAGAGGGTGACGCGACGAGCGCGATGGCCACCGGCACCGCGCTCGCAGCCGACTACGCGGTGCCGTACCTGGCCCACGCCACCATGGAACCCCTCAACTGCACGGTGCACGCCCGGCCGGACGGTGCGGACCTCTGGGTCGGCCACCAGAACTTCCCCTTCGCCAGGGATGCGGTGGCCGAGGAGCTGGGCCTGGATCCGGCGCAGGTGACCGTACACAAGCGCCTGTTGGGGGGCGGCTTCGGCCGTCGCGGGCAGTTCGACTACGTCACCATCGCCGCTCGCATCGCAGCCCGCGTACCGGCGCCGGTCAAGGTGATCTGGTCCCGCGAAAACGACATGACCAACGATACCTATCGCCCCGCCATCAGCGCCAAGCTACAGGGCGCCGTGGGCGATGACGGGCGCATCAGCGCCTTCGTCAACCGCTACGTCTACACCGACGCCGGTATGCCCGACTCGGAGCGGCCCTTCGCCCTGCCCTACGACGTGCCCGCCCGCGACATCGCCCGCGTGCGCTGTCCAAGCCCGATCGCCGTCGGCGCCTGGCGCTCCGTCGACTTCACCCAACACGGGTTCTTCAACGAGTCCTTCATCGACGAGCTGGCCCACGCCGCCGGCGCGGATCCGTTGGCCTTCCGCCTCGACCACCTGAGCGATCCACGCATGCGCGCCGTACTGGAGAAGGCCGGCGACGCCGCGGGATGGGGCAGCGCCCTGGCGCCCGGCCGTGCGCGGGGCGTGGCCCTGGTGAAGAGCTTCGAGACCATCGTTGCTCAGGTGGCGGAAGCCAGCGTCGACGAGCGCGGCGACGTCACGGTGCATCGCGTGACCTCGGCCGTCGATTGCGGCCTGGTCATCAACCCGGACTCCGCTCGGGCGCAGATCACCGGCTCGGTGATCTTCGCCCTGTCGGCTGCCCTGTTCGGGGAGATCACCGTGCGCGAGGGCCGCATCCAGCAGCGCAACTTCCCTGACTACCGCCTGTTGAAGCTGGCGGACGCGCCCACGCAAGAGGTGCACTTCCTGCGCGGCGCAGATGTCCCCGGCGGCTTGGGGGAACCTGGCGTACCCGCCGTGGCGCCCGCCCTGACCAATGCGATCTTCGCCGCCACGGGCAAGCGCTTGCGGGAGCTACCGATCGCGCCGCAGCTGCGCAACGCCTGAAGGGGCTTCCCTACTCGCCAAACGAGCGATGACATCACCATGAAAAGGGCCACGCACCTGACACGGCCATGCGGTTGTTCACGAAGTCCATGTAGAAGATGGCGAGCTCGTTGACGTCTGCACGCTTCGGGTTCGGGCCGTCGCTCAACACCAGCCAAGCGCCGTCCATGCTCAGGCCATTGCGCGAGGCATCGCTGACCACCCAGGTGAGCTGCTCGCTGGCGCCGTCGTAGGTGGAGGTGATGTTGCTGAAGGAACCGCCGTTGCCGAAGGTGCCGCCGTTGTTGTCGTAGGTGAACAGGGCTGCGGAAGCACTGCCCGCGGCAAGCAGACCGGCCACACTGAGGGCCGCGGCAGAAAGCATCATGCGCATGGGACACGTCCTTTGTCTTATTCGATGGGAGCGCGCCCGGCCTATCGGTTTTGGTGGGCACCGCGCGGAGGGCTCGCCCCCTCGACGTCGCGGGGGAGCCACCCTTTGCCAGGGGCCCTAATCAAAGCTCAGGCCTTCGGGGCCTGCGCCATCACGTTGTGGCCGTAGCGATCTTCGCCGGCGACGAGCACGCACCCGAAGCGGTCGAGCGCGTAGCCCTGGCCGTCCACGTCCTGCCCCTCGTACACCCGCACATCGGCGCTGGTGTAGCGCGCGGCGAGGCCCAGGCGACGCCAGGGAGAAGGGTTATGGCTGGAGCCGTGCAGGGTCTGGCAATCGAAGACCATGAACTGACCCGGCTCGAGCACCATGGGCACGGCCTGCTCCTCGGGGATGGCGTACTGCACTTCGAAGCCTCGATGGAAGAGGCCCTGCCCCTTGCTCGCCTCACGACGCTCGTACTCGAGCTCCCCCTTGTGCGAGCCCGGCACCACCCAGACGCAGCCGTTATCCACCTGTGCCGAGTCGATCGCGAGCCAGGCCGAGACCGTCTTCACGGGGTTCAAGGCTGGGATCATCTTGCCGCCAGGGAAGGAGCCGTCCTGGTGCCACGCGAGGGCGGGCGCGCCTGCCTCCTTGCGCATGAACTGGGAGCGCCACAGGAGCAGATCCGGGCCGAGCAACGCCTCCATCACCGCCACCATGGCCGGATGGGTGCACAGCGCGTGCACCTCGGGGTAGATCAGGTGCCAATCGCGAGCCTCGGCCGAGCCGCGGGGAGATCCCGAGGCGTAGATGGGGGAAGCCGTGTGCAAGAAACCGGCGCGGTCGATCCAGCGTCGGATACGCGCCATCTCCTGCGGTGAGGAGAGCGTGATGGGACCGACGTAGCCGTTCTCCTCGAAGAAGCTCACCTGATCCGGCGTGAGACCGAACTGGCTGATCTGCTCGAGGCCAGGCGGCGGCGGGGCGTCGTCCGGGCCAGGCAATGCCGTGGCCCGCTTGGCCCACCCCTGCGCCAAGCGCTCCCGCGCTTGGGCCAGCTGCTGGGTCTGCTCGCGATACGCGCTCTCCAGGGCCAGAAACCCGAGCTCGATTGTCTCGATCGCTTCAACGAGGCGTTCCGATCCCATGCCGCCCAGGCGCTCGGCGAGGGTCAGTATGCCCGCGTAGGCCGCCTCCACCAGGTCGTCATCCAGCGGTTCGCCGGGCGCGGCGAGTTCGCTTCGCAACGTCACGGCACCATCGCCTGCCGCTCGCTCGGGTGCGGTGCCCGCCGCCAGCAGGGCCAGGGCGCTGCGCACTTCGTCGAGATCGGCGCTGGTGCGGTCCAGGGCCACGTGCATGGCGCGATAGGTCTCGCGGATCTCGGGCACCAGGCCCTGGATGAAGCGCTGCGCGCCGGGGCGCAAGCGTTCGCTCATGCGATCGATGAAGTCCAGCATCGAGCGTGCCGCCGTGTAGTCCGGCTGCACGACCGGGGCGGGCGGCGCCGGCGCCGTCGTGCTCGGGAGCAGACCGGGAATGTCCCCCGCCGTGGGCGAGCGAAACGCGGGCAGGGACTCAGCGGCATTCGAAGACGTCACAGCAGGGACTCCCTCATCTATCGTTTTCGTTAGGGACGGCGACACGGTGCTCACCAGTGCACCTCCCCGGCCATACGCACCAGCACGGCGCGCTGCTCGTCATCGAAGCGACGGCGACCGTGCAGCATGCGGGTGTTATCCACCATGACCAGATCGCCGCTCGCCCAGGGCACCTCGACCGTGAGCGCGGCGCTCACCTCGTCCACCTCAGCCATCACGGCTGCGGGGATCTCGCGATCATCCTCGAGGCGTACGTAGTTGATCTTTCGCTGCAGGGTGTGTTCTTGCCAGTAGCCGATCTGCACGCTGTTGCAGAAGGCCGGTTGCCGTTGCCAACGCGTGAGCGGTACCGCGCTGGTGACGAACTCCGTGTGAATGGAGCCGTCGGCGTTGGCCCGCAGGGTCATGTCGTTGCGGGCGCAGTACTCGCGCACCTGATCCAAGTCAGCGGTGCGGTAGAGCAACGGCCACTCGTCGGCGCCATAGTGGCGGATGTACTTCACCCGCGTGGTATCGAACAACTCGCGGGTTCGATCGCTCAGGCACTCGTACACGCTCAAGCCATCGGCCACCGTGGTCTGGCCTCCACGGGAGGCCGGGCGCTGGCAGTAGAAGAACATCGCCTGTGGTTTGGACTTCACGTAGGCGCGATCCGCGTGCAGGGGCAGCGGGAAGGTGCGCTGGCGCCCCTGGCCGTAGCGGTAGGCGACATTCTGGATGGTCCCGTCGGACGCGCCGTTCACGGTCTCGCGCAGGGAACCGCTGCCGAGGTTGTCGACGAACTCGCAGGCGAAGCGATCCGACAAGCGTTCGAAGGCGGGGACGTCAAAGGCGAAGTCCTTCAACATCACCGCGCCGCGACGTTTGACCTCTTCGATGATCGCATCGACGTCGAGCGACTCCACCGCGGGGACAACACCTCTAGGGCGCAACAGGAGGCCGCCGACGGCGGACAGGGGAGACTTGGTGACGGTCCCAGCGGGGTACTCCCCAAGGGCGTCACGCGTTCGGGCGATTGGCGTAGACATGGCGAGCCTTGTATCGCCGCCGATCCATCGACGGCTTTATCGTTAGTGGGTCTGCGCCGATGGTAGGAAAACGCACTCGCGCCCAGCTATACGTAGAAGCCTCAATCGAGGGCCCGACTTCGAGCTCGTCGAGCGACTGCGCACCACCAATAAATCACCTCCGCTTTCATGCCGGTAGGTAAATCTACGAATGTCGAGCGAATGGAGCGGGCACATAGCATGGCGCCATTCCCCTCGTTGCGCGTAAGGACTGACTCGGTCATGACCCAGGTTCGCTTCGATGCTCAGTTGATCCGCCGCCACGGCGGACGTGGCCCGCGCTACACGTCCTACCCCACGGCGCCACAGTTCACCGAATCGTTCACGCGCGAAGACTACGTACGCTACACGCACACCAGCAATGCGCAGGGCGCCGCCGCCCCGCTCTCGCTCTACCTGCACCTGCCCTTTTGCCGATCGCTCTGCTACTACTGCGGCTGCAACAAGGTGGTCACGCGCAACGAAAAGCGCGCCGCAGCCTATCTCGACACGCTGATGCGCGAGGCGGCCATGCACGGCGCGCTCTACGCGGACACCCGCCAGGTGGAACAGGTGCACCTCGGCGGCGGTACGCCGACCTACTACGATGATGATCAGCTAACGCTATTGATGGGCCAGCTCAGGGAGCACTTCTCCTTCGCCGACGCGGATCACCTGCAATGCTCCATCGAGGTGGACCCGCGCACCGTGGGGCCTGAGCGCATCGCCGCCCTCGCCGACCTCGGCTTCAACCGCCTGAGCCTCGGGGTGCAGGACTTCGATACGGATGTGCAGCGCGCCGTCAACCGGGTGCAGTCCTACGATCAGACGATCGCCCTGATCGAGGCGGCCCGCGCGACAGGCTATCGCTCCGTGTCCGTAGACCTCATCTACGGCCTGCCCCTGCAAACCGCCGCGCGCTTCGACCACACGCTGGACGCGGTGATCGATGCCCGCCCCGACCGCATCTCCCTCTACAGCTACGCCCACATGCCGCAACTGTTCAAGGCCCAGGAGCTGATCAACGCCGACGAATTGCCGAGCGATGCGGACAAGCTCGCCCTGCTGGAACTCTCCATCTCGCGCCTGTGCGATGCAGGCTACGAGTACATCGGCATGGATCACTTCGCCCTCGCCGACGACGAACTGGTGCGCGCCCGCGATGAGGGTCATCTCCATCGCAACTTCCAGGGCTACTCCACTCACGCGCACTGTGACCTGGTCAGCCTCGGCGCGAGCGGCATCGGTAACGTCGGCAACAGCTTCTACCAGAACGAGAAGAACACCAACGCGTACTGCGAGGCCGTGAACGCAGGTCGCCTGCCCATCGTGCGCGGCATGCCCCTGGCGAACGATGACGTGCTGCGGGCCGACGTGATCCAGGCGCTGATGTGCGACGGGCACCTACGCTTCAGCGACATCGAGCGCGATCACGGGATCACCTTCGCGGAGTACTTCGCGGAAGATCTGAGCGACCTGGCAACGCTGGCCGACGACGGCCTGGTCACCCTCACGGACGCGCACATCGAGGTAACCGCCAGCGGTCAGCTCCTCCTGCGCCCCATCGCCATGTGCTTCGACCGCTACCTGCGCGAAGCCGCCACCGCGCAGCGCTTCTCCAAGGTTATCTAGCGGCTCGGTCAGCCCACCAGCTCACCCACCGCTCGGTGGGCCTCGGTGATCGCCGTGTTCGTGTCCGAGCTCGCCCCGGCATCTGAGTTGGCGATGGCGATGCGGCCGAAGCGCTGACGCCCGATCGCCCAGGGGGTCGCCGCGGGGTCCTGCCACTCGGGTTCCCACAGGTAGATCGGGTTGTAAGCGTAACCGTGGGGCCAGCGATTGACGGTGATCGCCTCGATGTCGCGCTCGGCATCGAAACCGCCCGCGCCGAGGGCGGCGTCCATCTGATCGCGCACGTGGAACTCGAAGTCGGCGAAGGACGTGGACAGCAGCTGGCGACGACCGGCGCGCCACTGCTCGGGCCCTTCGATGCCATCGAAGTAGGGCACGTGGCACAGATGCACGATCATCGGTTGCTCGGGTCCCTCGTCGAAGGCGTAGTCGCCCATGCTCACGGGGTAGTCGAGCTCGATCTGCTTGTAGAAGTCGTTGGTGAAGTAGACGTAGGAGATGCCCTGCTTCACGAACGACGTCCAGTTGTTGATCAGCACCTTGGTGTAGGTGAGGGGCACCTTCACGTTGTAGGCCAGACCCTCCTTCTGGGCCGCCGGCAGCTCCGGGCACAGGTAGGGGATCGCGGCGTTGTAGCACGCCATGATGCATTGACCCGCGCGCACGGTAGTGGCCTCCCCATGGTGCACGTAGGTCACGTCCACGGCCTTCTCATCGCCCGTGTGCTGGGCGTTGGTCACCGTGCTCTCGAGGCGCAAGCGCAGGTCCGATCCGGGCCGATCCAACGACGCGTAGTCGACCACGGCGGTCACCACATCCTCCATGGTCTCGCCGGGAACGGCCTCGGCAAGCAGCGCGCGCACCAACAACCTGGCGACGGACGCGTTGCCATCCGGGAAATGGAAGATGTAGGGCTCATCGCCGCGATGACCCACCCGCGGCATCGTGTGCGTAAGGCCCGGCAGACCGCCACCGTCGCCGTACTCACTGATGAGCAGCGCCGGCACGTCCTTCGATCCCAAGCCGTAGAAGCTGCGGAACCACTGGCGATAGATGCCCAGCACCTGCTCGTCCACCTTGGCGTGGTCGCGCAGGAAATCCAGGTAGCTGATCTTGGCGAGGCGCGCGTACTTCTCCTCGTAGGAGAGTCCCGGCAGGTAGTCGCATTCTTCGGTGAAGATGCGGACCAGGTCGGCTCGGGCGCGCGGATTCATCGGCGTGTCCGCGGCGAAGGCCTCCCACGGCCGCGACCCGTAGCCGGTGACGAGCTTGCGCTCGCCGTAGGTGGCGGCGTCGAACATGATGGAGTGACCCAGCCCCATCGACTCGTAAAGGTCCTGATGAAAGTACTGGTAGAAGCGCTGCAAGTCGATGCCGATGTCCTTCAGCAGCTGGCGGGCGATCGCCGAGTAGGACGATGGTGTGTCGATCGCCTCCGTGCCGCCATAGCCGATGCGCGTGCGCCCCTGGATGCGAAACTCGTTGCGCTTCGCATGGCCACCGAAGTCGTCGTGATTGTCGAGGATCAGAATGCGTGCCTTCGGGTGCGCCTGGCGGTAGAAGTAGGCAGCGGACAGGCCGCTGATGCCGGCGCCGACGATCACCAGATCGTAGGCCTCAGAGGGCTTCTCGCTCGGCCAACGCTTGCCGGCCACGCGCGCATGCATGGTCTCCCAAGCGCCATCGTGGGTGCCGCGCAGGCCCGTTCGCGCGGGCGGGTACGCAGCTCCCGGGCCAGTCGCGCCGAAGACCTCACTCCACGGCGTCAGCAAGCTCGCGCCCAGGGCCACCTGCGTACCGTTCAAGAAATCCCGGCGTGTAATCTGCTTGCCCATGGCGTCCCCCACTAGTAATCCCCTGCGCCCGATTGTCGCACGAGTCCCTCCGGGGCGTGACGGCTGGGGAACCACGCCAGTGCGCAACTGACCTATCCTGTAAGGACTCCCACGTTGAAGGACATCGCCATGCGCTTCAGGCCATTGACACTCGCCATCACCATCGCCATCGCGGCGAGTCTGCTCAGCCTGAGCACGCCGACGCGTGCGGGCATGCTCGGTGACGCGCCCGACGTCATCGTGTGCTCGGTCGACGACCCAACGCAGGTGCTGCCCTGGGACCAACTGGTGTTCTACGTCAGCGCGCGGATCCAAGACGGTGCCACCTTGTATAAGTCGCTCACCTCCAACCCCGTGCTCGTCACCGTCGCCCGCGACGGCTCCGTGCAGGCACCCAACCTGGAGGACTGTGACGGCACGACCGTCGCGGCCCTGCGTCGCACCGGCCGTGCGCGCGACTTCGGCGGCTGAGGGTTGACGGCAATGGTTACTTTGCAAAGCACATCGCTTCGATTGCCGGTCGCAGCGCTCCTCATGATGATCGCGACGCAGGCGCTCGCCTGCCGCTGCGCGCCGCGCCCGATGAGCGAGTACTTCGCCGCCGCCGACATCGTGATGATCGCGACCGTCACCGAGCTCGGCGGCAGTCCCGACGAGGGACAGGTCACCCTAACGCTCGACCCCAGCGTCGCCCCCTACAAAGGTGACCCTACGGACATCGCCTTCGTGACCGCGGCGAGTAGTGCAGGCTGCGGCATCCCCGCCCTGCTCGGTCGCCAGTACCTGATCTTCGCCACCGTCGACCCGCAAACGCCCACCCGCGCCTTCGTCAGCACCTGCGAGGGCAGCCGCCTACACGATCCCTCCGTGGAGAACGGCCTCGTGGGCTTCGACGAGGTGCCCGGCGCGCAGGTCGCGGCCCAGCTGGCCACGCTGCAGGCGACGGAGGCACTACGCGAAGTCAACGCCGGCTTGCAACGCCTGCGTTTGCGCGGACTCCTGGATCTCGAACCCCTGGCCCACGGCGGTCACGTCACCCTGCGCAGTGCGCCCGCGAGCGATGCCGCGGTGGTGAAGATCGTGCGCTCGATGGACGAGATACCCAGCCGCGAAGCCACCTATGAATTCGCAGCAGCGATCGTGATGGACACGGCACAGGGGTGGTATGCGATCCGCATCGACGACACCGTGCCGGAAGCGGTCGCCTGGCTGCCTTCGGACGCCGCGGGCACCTACTGGCCCCTGCGTAAGTTGCTACCCGATCGACTCACCTACCTGACCGGCGACTGGGACGCACTCCTGTGGCCGGACGGACCGGGCGCCGGCCGGGTGCTCCGCCTGGACCGGCGCCGCGAGCGCCCCGTGGTGGTCAAGGAAGTTGCTGACCTCGCCGGCAGTACCTGGTTGCACGTCGACATTCTCGACGCCAGCCCATGCGAGGGTGGCGCGCCCGACACCCGGCACGCGGGCTGGATACCCGCCTGGGCACCCAACGGCGCCCCGAACACCTGGTTCTACGCGCGCGGCTGCTGAGGTCGGCGCTTAATCGAGAACGATCAGGACATCGTCGAAGCGCACCTCGGCGCTCTCGTCGGCAAAGGTCTTCTCATTGTGGAAACTGCCGAGCGAGAGCGTGTGCTCCCCCGCCCCGAGCGACAGGGTCACGCTGAAGGTCTGCCAGCCGGTGGTGAGATCCGGGCTACCGTCGTCGTTCGGCCCCACGAGCTCATCGATGACGTCCCCACCGTCGCGTCCCACCAGCACACCGTCGACGGCAGCCAGCACCTGCGCCAACTCATCGCTCTCGTGCTCCCCGCTCAGCACGAGCTCGTAGCGCAGGGTCAGGGTGACCGTCGACGCCTCGGCGAGGTTGAAGCCGCGCGACCAGGCACCGGACATGCCCGTGATGTCGTCGTCGTCGATGCCGCCGGTGGTCACGGCCACGCCGCCGCCGTCGAAGCCACCGTCGCTCTCGTAGGCACCGTCCGCGTACGCCGGGGCGTCGGTGCCACGGAAGACATCGTCGGCGTAGGCGAAGCCATCGCTATCGCCGTCGAAGCGGGCGTCGACGATCACCGGCGCGACGGTCAGGCTCACATCGTCGTAGCGCACGCTCGAGATCTCGTCGGCCACGGTCTTCTTGCTGTGGTAGATGCCCAGCGTCAGCACGTGCTCGCCGGCGGGCAATGACGCCGTCGCCGTGAAGACCTGCCAGCCGGTGCTGTCGACATCGTCGGGACTGCCGTCGAGTCCTACCAGCTCTGCGATGACATCGCTGCCGTCAGCGCCGAGCAAGGTGCCGTCGATGGAGGCCAGGGCCTGGACCAGCTCGTCGGGCTCATGGGAAGCCGCGTGGTTCAACTCGTAGCGTAAGGTGAGCGAGACCACCGACGGCTCCACCAGGGTGAAACCTCGGGTCCAACCGCCCGACATGCCCGTGATGTCATCGCCGTCGATGCCACCGGTCACCACCTCGAGCCCACCGCCGTCGAAGCCACTGTCGGCGCCGTAGGTGCCGTCGGCGTAGGTCGGCTCGTCGGTGCCGCGGAAGGCATCGTCGATGTAGGTAAAGCCATCGGCGTCGTCGTCGAAGCCCGTGTCGATGAGCACCTCATCGTCCAGTACGCGCCACGTGAAGCTCGCCTGATCACTGCCATCGCGCGTATCGGCGACAGAGGCAGACACGATGAACTCACCGATGCTCGTGGGCGTGCCGCTGATCAAGCCCGTCGCAGGATCGATGCTCAGCCCCTCGGGCAACCCCTCGGCCGCGAAGGTGAGCGTATCGCCGTTGCCGTCGCTCGCCACGAGTTGCAGCGAGGCAGGCTCGTCGACCACCGTGCGCTGGTCCGCCGGCTGTTCGAGCGTCGGCGGCAGGTTGGGTTCGAGCTCCACATCCCAGGCGAAGGTCACCGAGGCGCTGGCGCCGCCCGGATCGCTGACCGTGGCGGTGACCGTGAGCGATTGCTCGAGGGTGGGCGTCCCGGTGATCAGCCCCGTCGCCGGGTCGAGGAGCAACCCCTCGGGCAAGGGAGCGGCCGTGTAGGTCAACACGTCGCCGTCCACGTCATCCCCCTGCAGCTGGAGGGTCACCGGCGCGTCCAGGAAGTCCGTCTGTGGGCCCGGGTCGACCAAGGTGGGCGGAACGTTGTCCGAAGCATCGGCCACGGCCCAGAGGAAGGAGACCTCGCCGACCCCGCCGTAGCGGTTGGTGGCCATCACGGTCACCGGGTACACACCGGGGGTCGAGACGCGGCCGCCGATCGCACCGGTCACCGGGTTGATGCCCGTGATCGGTGGCAGGCCGGAGGCGGTGAAGGTGAAGGGCCCCTGTTCCGCGTTGGCGACGCCGATGGTCAGGCTGATGCGATCGCCCACCACGTTGCGTTGATCCCCGGGATTGATGAGCTGAGGGACCCCGAGCGGATCGGCGCATTCGACCACCAGGGCGCTGACGGCGTTGTCGTCGCCGCCGGTGAGCACCGTGTCTTCCGTGACGATGAGGTCGGCACTGAGGGAGACGTCGTCACTACGGAACAGCAACACGCGCAACCCGGCGGGCACGCTGATGGCCGTGATGCGGTTGTCCTGCTCATCGGGCAGGGATTCGTAGACGGCCACAGGCAGCGTGCCGAGGGAGTCGGCGAAGTTCACATCGTCGAACAGCTCCACGGCAAGGCCCGCGCAGGCGCCGACCACCGGGTTGGGGAAGGGGTTGTCGTACACCGCCACCTTGAGGGTGGAGGGCTGCAGGCCCGGTCGTCCGTAGGTGAGGTAGGCCTCGCCCGCATCGTCCGAACTGCGACCGTTGCCTTCGCCGTCCGCTTGCCAGGCGCCGGTGATGACATCGTCGTAGCCGTCACCGTCGATGTCGCCTGCGGTGCTGAGGGCTCGCCCCTGGCGCCCGCCTGCGTCTTCGCCCGTGATCACCGCGCCCGAGCTGCCGTCGGCGGCAAACTCCGGTCGCAAGGTGTCGAGCACGAACACGGGCGGAAAGATGGCGCGACCGAGGATCAGGTAGGCCTCGCCGACATCCGCGGTGTTGTTGCCACCGCCCTCCTCCCCACGGAAGGAACCGACGATAAAGTCCTCGAAGTCATCGCCGTTGACGTTACCCGCCGTGCTCACGGACGCCAGGCGATCGCCCGCATCGCTGCCCGGCACGATGAAACCGCGGCTGCCGTCACCGCCGTTGGCGGGGAACAGGGAGCGTAGATCGAAGGCCGGGCCACGCACCGCGCGGGGCGTGCCGAAGATCACGTAGACGGCCCCCGACTCGATCAAGCCGAAGGGTTCTGCTCGGTAGCCGCCCATGAGCACGTCGTCGAAACCATCGCCGTTGATATCTCCAGCCCCGTGGACGAGGCCGAGGCGATCGCCGGGCGTCGCACCGACCACCACGAAGCCTTCGCTGCCGTTACCGCCGTTGCTGGGCAGGAGCGAGGCCAGTTCCAACACGCCGGGGAAGGGATCGCTGCGGCCGTAGACGACGTACACCTCGCCGGACACCCCTCGCCCGCCGGACAGGGCGCCCAGCACGAGGTCGCCGATACCGTCGCCGTCGACGTCGCCGGCTTCCGCCACCACGCCCATGCGGTCCAGGTTCTTCACCCCACGAACGACGAAGCCCTCGCTGCCGTCGCCCTCGTTGACCAGGGTTTCGACCTCGATCTCGGCGGGGAAGCCGTTGTCCGGCCGACCGAAGATCACGTAGGCCTCACCCGGTCCGTCGCCGGGGGTGGGATCATCGTAGATGTAGGTGTCGACCAGGGCGCCCACCACCAGATCCGGCAGCCCGTCACCGTTGAGGTCGCCAGCCCGGCTGACGGACCGGCCGAGCTCGTCCTGGCGACGAAAGCCGCGGATGACGAACCCCTCGCTGCCGTCGCCGCCGTTTTCCGCCAGCAGGTCGCCGACGTTGAAGTTGTTCGGCAAGCCGCCGGCGCGACCGTAGATCACGTAGGCCTCGCCCGCGTCGTAGGGCAGGTCGCCGATGTCCGTGCGGCCGGAGTAGATGGAGCCGACGATGAGGTCATCCACCCCATCCCCGTTGATGTCGCCGATGAAGTCTGCGGAGCGACCGAAGCGGTCGCGCGTTCGGGCATCGTCGGGATGGATCGCGATGCCCCGGGTACCGTCGCCGTCCAGCAGATCGCCGAGGCGGAAGTCGGGATCGACCGGTTGGCCTCCGTAGATCACGTAGACGCGACCGTCTGAGTCGCTCGACGTCTTCCAGGCGGCGATGACCAGATCGTCGACGCCGTCGGCATTGAAGTCGCCGTCGCCGCCGACGAAGATGCCGACGTTGCGGTCGGTTTCATCCCCGAGAAACTTCACTCCGTCCACGTCCGCCGCCTGCAGCGACCCCACGCCCAAGCTAACGAATATGATAGTCAGAAGTTGGGCGTACCTTCCCCGTGACGCGTCCCTGCGCATATCGTCTCCCATGAGCGTGTTGCTAGTGGTCTCCCTGAGGCGGTGGCGCAGGGATTGCTAAGGTGAACCCCCGATGTCGCCACACGAAGACAGCGTAGTGCAATTCATGTCACCGATCAACGACACTCAAAAGACGGGATTGGCGGCGAGGCGGGTTCTCGAGATCCGCCTAGAGCAGCGTCAGCCGATCGGACTTGTTCAAGCTGATGACCTTCTCGAGGGGTACGCTGGCCTCCTCCTTGCGCCCGATCCTGGGCAGCGTGTCGATGGCGCGTAACAGGGTGTCCAACTGTTCTTCCGATAGATCGAGAAATGTGAAGACGATGCCGTCGCGATCGGCGTGCTTGTTGATGCGTTTGAAGGCGACATGCACATTCTCGAGCACCACCTCGGGGGCGTTCTCGGCGCACAGGGTGAGGCTGGTGAAGAGCCCGCGCCCATCCCGGGGGAACATGGTATCGATGTCCTTGTCATCGAACACCTCGCCGAGGTAGAGGCAACCGCCGCGAACGTTCAGCACCATGTAGCCACAGCGCACGGGATTCCAGGCGTAGGGGTTCGCCGTGTCCGCGATGACCTCGCACGGGGCGATCACTCGCTGACCACTGAGCTGGCGTTTGTCGGAGACTTGATTGGCCGTTGCCATGACAAGCTTGAGCCTCGCGCGCTTCGTGCCGTGGATCCCGGTTTCACTTCCTGCACTACCAGGCGTTCGCAATGCCGATCGGTGATGCCCGCAGGAAGAGGGCATGGCCGCTTGACGCCTATACGGTCATATCGTCCCGAATGCTTCGGGCTTCAACGACGGATGCGCGGAAGTTTGACGCAGTTCAAGTTTCGCCTGGCGCACGGGCGCGCGGGCTATCGGCTCACGGCGGCATCCGCCTCGATCTCCACCTTGTAGCCCTGCCCCACCAGGCGCGCTTCCACCAAGGTGTTGGCCGGACAGATGCTAGCGAAGCGAACACCGTGGGCTCGCGCGACGGGTTCCCAATCGGCGATATCGTTGACAAGTACACGGGTCCTGACCACATCCTCCAGACGCCCTCCTAGGGCGGTGATCGCCGCTTCGATCTTGTCGATCACGAAGTGGGTCTGCGCCGCCGCATCGGCGCCGCCGATGAGCCGATCACCGTGGGTAGCAGTGGTGCCAGACACGGTGATCTGCGCGCCATGCCGCACGGCCCGGCAATAGCCCGCCAGCGGCTCCCACGGGGTACCGCTGAAGACACGTACGCGCCCGTCGGCACCGCGCTGCGGGGTCATGGACGGGGGAATCGCATTCAGGTGGTCACTCAGATCGCCGGCGGCGGTCAGGAAAGGGGGCTTACGGTATTCATCGCCACAGTCACCCGGAATCGGGTCGAGCCTCGCGAGCGCCGCACCGATCGCGGTGTGATCTTGCGCATCCAAGGTGCAGCGGAAGATCGCCAGGTTCTCCTGCACGTGGTCAGCGGCGCCCAGGCGCGCGCCCATGATCACCCCGCCAACGGCGCGCTGATCCAGCATGTAGCGGCTGGCCACCACCGGCATGCTCACGCCGTGCCGCTGCGCCACCTTGGCGACCGCCTGCAAGACGGCCTGGAAGCGCGCCCAGCCGCCGGCCACGTCGATGAAGCGCTTGTACTTCATCTGCGACCAGGTAAGCGGGGTCGACGGCTCCGGCGCATCCACCCATCGCTCGCTCAGCAGGCCGCCCGCTAACGTGCCGTAGGCCAGCAGCTTGACCCCGAACTCCTCGCACAGGGCGGTCATCGCGCCCGCAGCACGACGATCCACGAGGGAGTAGCTGAGCTGGTTGCTCACGATGGGGATGCCGCTCGCCAGCGCGATGCGCAGGTGTGCCGTGTCGAAGTTGGTCACGCCGAGTTGCCCGATCAACCCTTGTTGGCGCAGCTCGTCGAGGTAGAAGAGCGCGTCCAGCCACGACGGATCGGGGTAATGCCAGGCGTGGAACTGCAGCAGGTC
>JBCBZW010000006.1 GCA_039815145.1 Pseudomonadota bacterium | reverse complement strand
CAACACGCGCACCTGTGTGCCCACCGGCAGGCGTGCCACCACGTCCGGCCCCTTCACGTGTCCGTGCTCCTGGCTCACCGCGGCCACCCGATAGTCGGGCAGCAATCGACCTGTGGCCGCGTCCGCGAGGAGACCGTAGGCGGTGTCGCGAGTCTGCTTTTCCGTGGAGCGGTCTTGGGAGAGGGCGAGGGCGCCGGCGTCGATGAACACCGTATTGGTGGAGGTGTTCGCGCTGACCACGGTGGCCAGCACGCTGACGGCGATGTCCTCGATGGCGCAGACGCCCAGCCCGTGCTGGAACAGGTCGTTGAACATCCACACGCCGGCGCACAGCTCGTCGACACCGGCCAGGTGTTCTGCGAAGACGGCCACCGGGCTGCCGCCCAGACAGACCGATTCCACCGTGTGCCCCGCCGAACGAAGTCGCTCGGCAGCGCGCACCGTCGCGAGGCGGCATTGCTCGACGATCCGGGTGCCCTCGGCCGCGTCGCGCGCGGCGTAGGTGCGTCCCGCGTAGCCGTACACCCCGCCGAGGCGCACGCTGGCGGCCGGGGCGTCGCGCAGGAGTGAGGCACACTCCAGCAGCGCGTCGGCGTCGGGGGAGAGGCCGCCTCGGTAGCCGTCGCTGTCGATCTCGAACAACACGCGTAGGGGGCCTTCGTGCTCGCTCGTGGGAGCGGACTCGATGAGCTGGCGCAGCGCCTGGGGCGTGTCGACGAGCACGCTCAGGCGAGCGCCTCGCGCGGCGAGGGCGCGGGCCCGGGGGAGCTTGGCCCTACTCAGGGGCAGGGCGTGGAGAATGTCGTGCGCGTCGGCATCGAACAGGTATTCCGCCTCGCGCAGAGTCGACACGGCGATAGGCCCAGGCAGCGCTGCGCTCGCCGATGCTGGCAAGCGCGCCATCACCTGGGCGCATTTGCTGGTCTTCATGTGGGCGCGTAGCTGCACACCCAGGGTGCGCACGCGGCGCGCCATCACATCGATGTTGCGCTCGAGTACGGCGGGCTCGAGTAGCAAACACGGGGTGGGGAGGAGTTCCATGGGCGGCTCCGACAGTGGCCCTGTCGAGCAGCGTAGGCGGTGTCGATGGCTTTCGCCAGTGAGCGGCGTGGGTGAGGGACTACCGGGACGGTAGCCGCCAAAGGGAAAGCGTGTCTGGGGCAGCCGCTCGGTATCGGCTACCCGCGGGAATTCGCTGAGCGGGTGCCTTAGAGCGCGCTCATGTCGAAGTCGTCATCGTCGAACTCTTTGATGGCGCTGCGCAGGCGTTTGCGCTCGATCATCTCCTCGATCGCGGCGCGCGCTGAGCTGGCCGTACGCTTCTTCGGTGCTTCCTCTTGTAGCGACTCGAGTTCCGCGGCGATGGACTCGGGATCGAACAGATCCGTGTCCGTAAAGTCATCGCTCGCTTCTACCTCGAAGTCATCCGAATCGTCGTTGTCCTTCTGCACCATGGCTCTCCCTCGTGTAGCGAGACCCCGACGCACATACGATGCGTTCGAGTGTCGATATACCACGAGTCTGCGGCCGGTGCGATAGTGACTTTATTACGGCGCCGGCCGGCCCCTACGAAGTGCCACTTGTACGGGGGCGACTGGTGTGCAGACGTAGACCTGGATCACAGTTTCGGCGCGCGGTAGGAAGGCGGCACGTGGATCGCGAGCCAGTACGCGTTGAAGACCTATGCGGTGCTTTGGGAGAATCTGTGGCGCCTAGACGACGCCTACCCGACCAGGTTGTTGAGTTCGAAGATCGGTAGGAGGATGGCGATCACGATGATGAGCACGACGCCGCCCATCACCAGCACCAACAGCGGCTGCATGATGCCGAGGAGCGTTGCAATGATCGACTCCATTTCACGCTCCTGATTGCCGGCCGCGCGGTCGAGCATATCCTCTAGCTCACCGCTTGCCTCGCCGCTCTTGATGAGGTGGATCGTCATGGGCGGAAACAGACGGCTACTCGCGAGGGACGCGCCGATCGGCGCCCCCTCGCGAACGCGGGAGGACGCTTCCGCCACGGCCTCGCGCATCGGCACGTTGGTGATCACCTCACCGGAGATGCGAAGCGCATCCAGCACTGGCACACCGCTACCGGCAAGGATGCTGAGCGTGCGGGTGAAACGGGCGGAGTTGGCTCCCCGCACCATTCGACCGAATACCGGAGCCTTCAGTTGCATACGGTGGAAGACGCGCTTGGGGCCTTCCTTCTGGAGCAGCCATCGCGCACCCAAGCCCCCCACCACGAGCAGCACTCCGATGACGACGAGGTTCTCTCGCATGAAATCACTGAGGCCGATCAGAACTCGGGTGAGCAGCGGGAGCTCCTGCGACATGTTGTCGAATACACCGACGACCTGCGGTACCACATAGGTAAGTAGGCCAGTGACGATCATCAGAGAGAGCGCAATAAGGATGATCGGGTAGATCATCGCTTGCTGGACGCTTTGTTGCAGCGCATGCCGGCTCTCGGTGTAGTCCGCCAAGCGTTCCAGCACGCCGTCTAGGTGACCGGAAGACTCACCTGCGGCTACCGTCGCGATGTAGATTTCCGGGAATGCTCGTGGGAAATCACGCAGGCCGTCGGCCAGCGTATGTCCCTCAACAACCCGCGAGCGCACGCCGAGGGTCACTGAGGTAACTCCAGGTTTCTCGGCTTGCTCTCCGACCGCTTGCAGGGCTTCTTCGAGCGGCAGGCCCGAGCGACTCAGCGTAGCCAGCTGCCGGGTCATGAGCGCGAGATCCATCGCTCCCATCGAGCCGGCCCGCTTGCTGCCGCCGCCCGAACTCGCCTTGCCGGCCTTCTCCGCGATCTCCGTGACCTTGACCGGCAGCAGGGCGCGGTCGCGCAGGAGCTGGCGCACCTGGCGTGGGGTGTCGCCCTCTAGGACGCCCTTGCGGTTCTTGCCGTTGGCGTCGACGGCGACGTATTCGAAAGCTCCCACCGGTGCTTAATCCTCGCGAGTGACCCGCAACACCTCTTCCAAGGTGGTGAGGCCCTTTAGCACCAGGCGTCGGCCATCGTCACGAATGCTGATCGTGCGCGTGCGGGCGTGCTTCTCGACTTCCTGCTCGCTGGCGCCGTTGTGGATCAGTGTGCGCATGTGCTCATCCACCAACAGCAGCTCGTAGATACCCGAACGACCGGTGTAACCGCTGTGCTTGCAGGCGGGGCAGCCGACGGGACGGTAGATCGTAGCGGGATCGTCCTCGCTGAGGTTCAGCAGTTCGCGCTCGCGCGGATCCGGCGAGTAGGGTTCCTTGCACTCCGGGCACAGCACGCGCACCAGGCGCTGGGCCAGCACACCGATGAGGCTGGAGGATAGCAGGAAGGGCTCGATGCCGATGTCGTGCAGTCGCGTGACGGCGCCGACCGCCGTGTTCGTATGCAGGGTGGAGAGCACCAGGTGTCCGGTGAGCGACGACTGTACGGCGATCTCCGCCGTTTCCTTGTCGCGGATCTCACCGACCATCACCACGTCAGGGTCCTGGCGCAGGATCGCGCGCAGGCCGCGGGCGAAGGTCATGTCCACCTTGGTGTTGACCTGGGTCTGGCCGATGCCATCGAGGTAGTACTCGATGGGATCTTCCACGGTCATGATGTTGCGGCTGTCGTCGTTGATGCGGGTCAACGACGCGTACAGCGTGGTGGTTTTACCGGACCCGGTGGGCCCGGTGACCAGGATGATGCCGTGGGGCTTGTGGATCAGCTCATCCATGTACTCCATGGTGGCCGTCTCCATGCCGAGGGCCGGCAGGTCGAGGCGTCCTGCCTGCTTGTCCAGCAGACGCATCACCACGCGCTCGCCATGGCCGCAGGGCAGGGTGGAGACGCGAACGTCCACCGCCCGACCCGCGATGCGCACCCCGATGCGACCGTCCTGGGGCAGGCGCTTCTCCGCGATGTCCAGTCGTGCCATCACCTTGATGCGCGAGACCACCAGCGTCGCCACCGCGCGCTTGGACTGCAACACCTCGCGCATCACGCCGTCCACTCGGAAGCGCACGACGAGGCGGTTCTCGAAGGGCTCGATGTGGATATCCGAGGCGTTTTCTTTCACCGCCTCGGTGAGCACGGCGTTGATCAGCTTGATGATCGGCGCGTCGTCGTCGCTCTCGAGCAGGTCCGACGGTTCAGGCAGGGAATCGGCGACGAGGTTGAGGTCCGTCTCGTCGTTCAGGCCCTCCACCATCTGCATGGCGTTGTTCGAGCCGCTCTCGTAGGCCTCGCGCAGGAGTTGGTCGAAGCGCTCGGAGCTCACCCGGGTGGGCACCAGGGGTACGCCGGCGAAGCGTCGTGCTTCGGCCAGGCTGCTGAGGCTCACGCCTTCGCGGCAGTACAGGTGAGCCTTTCCGTCCTCGTAGGCGCTGATCAGCACCCCGTGGCGCTTGGCGAAGGGGAAGGGCAGGTAGCGGTGTTCGCCCGATCCCGTGCTCGCTGCCGGATCGTCCTGCGGCAGCGGTGCGCCGTCGTCGGGCAGTTCGTTCGGATTGACAGCCATGGCAGTTCAAAGACCTCGCAAAACTGTTCGGCGACGAGGCGTCCTGCCCGTCGCCATCGCAGGCGCCCGCGGGCGGGCGCTCAGCCTGTGCTCAGGGGTTACCCGACGGGTTCGGCACCTCGGCCGCCGCGTCGTTGACGGCGCCGCTGATGCCGCGCGAGCGCAGATCGATCAGCGATGGAATCGTCGGCGGGGCCTCACCGCCGAGCAAGCCACCCTTGCGATCGTAGACCGTCTGGCTGCGCACCTGGGTGTACTTCTCGTTGGTCGCCAGCGCCGCCGCTTCCCCGTCTCGCAGGATCCGCGGCTGCACGAACACCATCAGATTACGCTTGTTCCGGTCCGCCGTCCGGGCGCGGAACAGATTCTTGAGCAGCGGCACGCGCCCCAGCACGGGCACGCGCTGTTCGCTCTCGGTGAGGGACTCGTCGATCAGACCGCCCATCACCACCACGCCCCCGTCCTCCACGATGACCTTCTGTGTGATCGTGCGGCGGTTGGTGATGAGGTCCACGGCGCCGGCGGAACCCTGGCTCAGGCTCGAAACCTCGAGTTCGATGTCGAGGATCACCGCATCACCGCGGTTGATCTGCGGGGTGACCTTCAGGGTCAGGCCCACGTCCTGGCGTTGAATGGTCTGGAACGGGTTTACCGCGCCGGTGTTGGCCCCGGTGTTGCTGAAGGAGCCGGTGAGGAACGGCACCTGCTGGCCCACGCTCAGTTCCGCCTCCTCGTTGTCGAGGGTGGTGATCGTGGGGTAGGAGAGGATGTTGGTGCGGGCGTCGCCCTCGAGGGCCGTGAGGAGGGCCGCGAAGCTGGTACCGCCCTCACGGATACGACCAAGGCCGAAGGTCAGGCCGTCCTGCACGAGTCCGGCTGCCTCGGCGGGCACGCCGCCGTCCGCCGCCGCCACGGCGCCGGCCACGTCCACGATGCTGTTGCCGCTCGAGCGGAAGTTGGTGGCACCGGCCGATGCGGCGGTGCTCGTCGCATCGGTGATCCAGGTCACCCCCAGTTCGGCGGAGCGATCGGCGGAGACGTCGACGATGATGGCGTCGAGCACCACCTGGGCGCGGCGGATGTCCAGCTGATCGATCACCGCCTGCAGGGAACGCATGACCTTGGGCGGCGCCGTGATGACCAGTGCGTTGGTGGCCGCATCGGCCCAGATGATGACCCCGCCGCGCTGGGCCGGGCTGCCGCCACCGCCGCCGCCGGCCTGAGCCTGGCCACCGCCGCCGGTGCGGTTTTGCTGTTGCTGCTGGTTAACCTGCTCGGTCAGGCGGCCCGCGAGCTCCTCGGCGTCCGCGTACTGCAGGTAGACCACCTGCGTGTTGCCCCCCTGCTCCAGGGGCGTGTCGAGGTGGGCGATGAGGGTGCGGTAGCGCAGGCGCTCCGTGCGCTCGCCGGAGACGAGGATGCTGTTGGTGCGCTCGTCCGCGATCAGGCTGACCGGCTGCGAGGAGCCGTCGGCGGCGCGCGCGCCGGCCTGGTTCAGGGCGGTCAGGACGCGCACCAGGTCGCCCGCCGTGGCGTGCTCGAGGGTGATGACCTCGATCTCCTCGTCCGAGTCGCGGTCGATGCGCTGGATGATGCGCGAGAGGCGGTAAACGTTGGCCTCGCGATCGGAGATGATCAGCATGTTGGAGGCGGGGTGGGCCGCCAGATGGCCGTACTGGGGCACGAGCGGGCGCAGGATCGGCACCAGCTGGGCGGCGCCCACGTTGTTGACCCGGATCACATGGGTGACGATTTCATCGGAGCGATCGCTCAGGGTGGTTGGCAGGTCCGTGCTCGGCAGCTGGCGGGCGTTGGTGTCCGGCAGCACCTTGATGACGTTGCCCGAGGGGATGGCGACGAAGCCGTTCACCTGCAGCATGGCGAGGAAGGCCTCGTAGAGGGCATCGCTTGGCATCGGTGCGCCGAAGAAGGTCACGGGGCCCTTCACGCGCGCATCCACGATGAAGCTGCGGCCCGTCTCGTTGGCCACGATCTTGATCACGTCCTGCACGTCGACGCCCACGAAGTTGGGCGTGAAGTACTGGTCATCCGTTTGCGAGAAGACGTCAGCGCCCGGGCTCACGAGCAAGAGGAAGATCGCGAGTGCCCAACCGGACCGCGTCGCCTGCGATGAGGGACGAGCGTGGGTGCCGTCGGGGGAGTGTTGCTGACTCATGTAGTGAAGGATTCCGCTGACGTGAAAGGGACGTGTCGACTGGTGCATGGGACTCAGCCCCCGCTGAGGGACGCTTGGCCCGGATCCAGCACGATGGTCTCGGTGCTGCCGTTGCGCTCGACGGTCACGGCGATCGGCACCTGACCCTCGAGCTGCTTGAAGATCTCAAAGCCCCGGTTGGGGTTGTCCAGCGCGGCGCCGTTGATCTGGGTCACCAGGTCACCGGGCCGCAGGCCGAGACGGGCAAAAGCCTGACGGTCCTTGCCGGGGTAGACGCGGTAGCCCTTGAGCTCGCCGCTATCGAACACGGGCTGGGGCCGCAGCAGGTCGCTGAGCTTCACCTGGCCCGCGGCCACCTGGTCCACCAGGCTCTGCACGGAGTCATTTTGCGCCCGGGCCCGCGACGGCGTGCGACGCACGGCGCTGCGTCGGCGCGTCGGCGCCGGGCTGGCGGCGAGGTCGGCGATCTCGGGCAGGGACAGCTTGGTGAGCTGGCCATTCTTGTTGATGCGCACCCACTGGGAGTACACCCCGTCCACCTTGGCCTGCTCGCCTTCCACCTGGTCACCCACCCGGTAGACCGAGGCGCTGTTGCGCGAATTGACGATCACCGCCTGACCGGCTCGGCCGCTGTTGTCCGCCAGTACACCGAGGAGCTTGAGGCTGCGGTCTTCCTGCAGGTCATCGTCCGGGGTGAGGTCCTGCTGCTGCGGAATCGGGGCTGCATCGGGGTTGAACTCGCCGAAGAGGTGGGCGCTCACGATGCCGGCGGCCGATTCCCGCCCCCCAGGCCCCGCGCTGATCGACGTTCCCGCGCTGGCGGCCGGCGGCGCCGCGACCGGCCCGAGGTCTGGCTGGGGCACCAGCAACCACGCGATCTGGCCGAGGTTCCAAGCCACGGCCACGGCCAGTACCAGGGCCACCCAGGGCGGCAACACCTTGGATGCCTGCAGCAACAGCTGATCAGGCGGGGTTTGGCGCAGGCGGTCGATGGCAGGTGCGATGTTCATGGCGTTCCGTCAGACCTGAGGGGGCCCCAGAGGTTCTTGTGTGTGTAACAGGCCCGCCCACGGTCGGCTGACGCAGCCCAAAATTTTATGCGCCACGACCACTTGCCCACAAGCACCGAGGTGCCCGGACTGTGGACCAGTGTCACTCTCGGCACCTCATTCTTGTTGGGAAATATAGCCCTAAAGCGCGCTTTTGCCCGTGTCGCAAGTCGCGTGTGTCAGGGTAAACGCCGCGTTCGGCGAATTGGGTTGCTCCACGCTTCCATATCACCTTGTTTCGCGCTCGCACTGACCCTATAAAGGATTGCGATGAGTATCTCGTCCCACGCCGGCCCTCGCGGCCGACCCTACCCCGCGGCGGCCGCCCGCGGGTGCGATCCAGTATGAGTGAGCTTCCGGAAAATCCGGCAACAGACGATGACTCCGGCGTTCTCGCGCAGGAGCAAGAGCCAGAGACGAAACAGCCACCGCTGTTCCGTGTCGTGCTGCTGAATGATGACTACACGCCGATGGAGTTCGTGGTCGATGTGCTGCAGCGGATTTTCTCGATGGATAGAAGCAAGGCCACCAGGATCATGCTGGAAGTCCACACCCGCGGTCGCGGTGTGTGCGGCGTCTACACCTACGAGATAGCGGAGACCAAGGTCGCGCAGGTGAATGCGTACTCACGCGAACACCAGCATCCGCTGCTCTGCACGATGGAGGAGAGCTGAGTGCTCAGCCGAGAACTCGAGTTCACGATCAACGAGGGCTTCCGCCGCGCGCGGGAGAAGGGCCACGAATTCATTACCGTCGAGCATCTGTTGCTGGCGTTGCTGGATGTGCCGGAAGTGGAGGAGATCCTCCACGCTTGCCGAGCCGACGTGCTGGAGCTCAAGCGTCAGCTGACGGAGTTCATCGACGAGTCGACGCCCGTGGCAGGCACCGAACGGGATCAGGAGGTGCAGCCGACCCTCGGCTTCCAGCGCGTTCTGCAGCGGGCGGTGTTCCACGTGCAGTCGAGTGGCAAGGCCGAGGTGGGGCCCGCCAATGTGCTGGTGGCCATCTTCGGCGAAAAGAAATCTCAGGCGATCCACCTGCTGAATGCTCAGGATGTGAAGCGTCTGGACGTGGTGAACTTCATCTCTCACGGCATCTCGAAGATCGACGATGAGAGCGATCGACCGGCCGCCGAGTCGGGCGAGTCGGAGAAGGACGGGGAGGCGAACCGCAGTCCCCTCGAGAAGTACGCCGTCAATCTCAATCAGCGCGCGGACGAGGGCCGGATCGATCCGCTGATCGGCCGTTCGCTGGAGATCGAGCGCACGGTGCAGATCCTGTGTCGCCGGCGCAAGAACAACCCCCTCTACGTGGGCGAGGCGGGCGTGGGCAAGACCGCCATCGCCGAGGGCCTAGCGCGCAAGATCATCGAGGGCAACGTGCCCGACGTGCTCAGCGACTGCACCATCTACGCCCTGGACCTTGGCTCGCTGATCGCCGGCACGAAGTACCGCGGTGACTTCGAGAAGCGCCTCAAGGGTGTGCTCTCCGAGCTCAAGCGCATCCCCGGGGCCGTGCTCTTCATCGACGAGATCCACACGCTTATCGGCGCCGGAGCAGCTTCGGGCGGGGTGATGGACGCGTCGAACCTGATCAAGCCCGTGCTCGCCAACGGTGAGCTGCGCTGTATTGGTTCCACCACCTACAACGAGTACCGCGCCATCTTCGAGAAGGACCACGCCCTCGCGCGGCGCTTCCAGAAGATCGATGTGCCCGAGCCGAGCATCGACGAGACCGTCGAGATCCTGGTCGGCCTGCAGTCGCGCTTCGAGGAGCACCACTCGGTGACCTACGACTTCGAGGCGCTGAAGGCCGCGGCCGAACTTGCCGCTAAGCACATCAACGATCGCCACCTGCCGGACAAGGCCATCGACGTGATCGACGAGGCGGGCGCCAACGTCCGCCTGCAGCCGCCAGAGTCGCGGGCCACTCAGGTGACCGTGCAGGACATCGAGACCATCGTGGCCAAGGTCGCGCGGATTCCCGCCAAGAGCGTGTCCGCCTCCGATCGGGATCAGCTGCGCACACTCGAGCGTGATCTGAAACTGGTGATCTTCGGCCAGGATCCGGCCATCGCCACCCTGTCCTCAGCGATCAAGATGTCCCGCTCCGGGCTCGGCGATGAGAACAAGCCCGTCGGCTCCTTCCTGTTTGCCGGCCCCACCGGGGTGGGTAAGACGGAGGTCACCCGCCAGCTCGCGATGAGCCTCGGGGTGGAGCTGGTGCGCTTCGACATGTCGGAGTATATGGAACGACACACCGTGTCGCGCCTGATCGGTGCGCCGCCGGGCTACGTCGGCTACGACCAGGGCGGTCTACTTACCGAAGCGATCAACAAGCACCCGCACAGCGTGCTCCTGCTCGATGAGATCGAGAAGGCCCACCCGGATGTGTTCAACCTCCTGCTGCAGGTGATGGACCACGGCACGCTCACGGACAACAACGGGCGTAAGGCCGACTTCCGCCACGTGATCATCGTGATGACCACCAACGCTGGGGCTGCCGAGATGAGTCGCTCGTCGATCGGCTTCACCCAGCAGGATCACACCACCGACGGCATGGAGATCATCCGCAAGCAGTTCACGCCGGAGTTCCGCAACCGCCTCGACGCCATCATCCAGTTCGCTGCGCTGCCGCCGCAGGTGGTGGTGCGCGTGGTGGACAAGCTGCTCCTCGAGCTCGAGACGCAGCTGGAGGACAAGGGCGTGAGCCTGGAGGTCGACGCGGACGCCAAGGCCTGGCTCGGCGAGCACGGCTACGACGAGAAGATGGGGGCCCGCCCCATGGCCCGCCTGATCCAGGACAAGATCAAGCGGCCCCTCGCCGACGAGCTGCTCTTCGGGCGTCTGGCGGACGGCGGTGTCGCCGTGGTCACGGTGGACGACGACGAGCTGTCGATCAGCACTCGCGAAGGCGAGACGCTGTCTCCGGTGACCTGAGGGGTAGGTTCTGGAAGCCGCCGCGGCGCTCTAGCGCCGTCGGCGGTCAGCGAGCGCGGTAAACGATGCGACCCTTGGACAGGTCGTACGGAGTGAGTTCTACCGTTACCGTGTCGCCGGTGAGAATGCGGATGTAGTGCTTGCGCATCTTGCCCGAGATATGAGCGGTCACCACGTGGCCGTTCTCGAGCTCCACCCGAAAGTAGGTATTAGGCAGGGTCTCGAGTACTTTGCCCTGCATCTGAATTGCGTCTTCTTTCGCCATGTGCCTCGTCGTTCTGGGTATGTGGCGGGACGGCATTCTTGCCGAAGGCCGTGCCCTTTGCAAACGGATCAGTCGCCGCTCGGCGGCGACTCAGTGCCCCAGCTGCGCCAGGACTCGACCGGGATATGGGTGCACGCGCGCGCTTCCTCAAGCCAGCGCAGGAAGGTAGAGCGAGAAATACTACGGCTGCCAAGGCTTTGCAGGTGCGAGGAGGGTAGCTGGCAATCGATGAACTGGTAGTCCCGCGCCTGTAGCTGTCGTACCAGACGCACTAGGGCAACCTTCGACGCGTCCGATGCGCGGCTGAACATAGACTCGCCGAAAAACACCCCGCCGAGCGCGACGCCGTACAGTCCGCCCACCAGTTCGCCCTCGTGCCAGGTCTCCACCGAGTGGGCGTGGCCGAGGTCGTGCAAGCGGCAGTACGCCCGGAACATATCGCTGGTGATCCAGGTGTCCGCGCAGGTGCCTCGCGGGGCCGCGCAGCCTTGCATCACCTCGGCGAAGGCTTGGTCGAAGGTGGTGGTGTAGGCGCCATTGCGCTCGCGCTTGGCCAGGCTGCGCGACACCTTGAGCTCATCGAGACGCAGCACCGCGCGCGGATCCGGCGACCACCACAGGATCGGTTGCCCCTCGAACCAGGGAAACACGCCCGCGGCGTAGGCCGCGAGCAGGCGCTCGGGCGAGAGATCGCCGCCGGCCGCGAGCAAGCCTTCCGGCGAGTCGAGGGCATCGTTCGGGTGGGGGAAGGCATCCGGTGGATCCTCCGGCCCGATCCAGTGCAGCTTCGCGGCGCGGGTCATCGCACGGCGTCCTGATCGCCCTGCACGCGGCGGAAGGGGAGGTGTTCGTCGGCGGAGTCCATGTAGCGATCGACGCCGCTGCGCTCGCTCTCGAGGTAGGAGGCGATGGCGTTGGCGAACGCCGGCTCGCCGATCATGTGGCCGGACCAGGTGGCCGTGGGCTCGAAGCCACGGCTCAGCTTGTGCTCACCCTGGGTGCCGGGCTCGAAGCGTTCGATGCCCTCGGCGATGCAGTAGTCGATGCCCTGGTAGTAGCAGGTCTCGAAGTGCAGCGAATGGTAGTCGCCGGCGCAGCCCCAGTAGCGGCCGTAGAGGGTCTTGGCGTCGCGGAAGAAGATCGCCGCCGCTACGGGTTCACCGTCGCGACGGGCCAGGCACACCTGCAGCTGATCGCCCAAGCGCTCGGCCAGCAGGGGGAACAGGCTGGGCGGGAAGTAGGGGTCATGGCCGCGCTTCAAAAAGGTGGACGCGTAGAAGTCGTAGACCTGCTCCCAGGTGCGCTTATCGAGGGTATCGCCGCGGCACCAATCGAAGCGGATGCCTTCCTCTTCCACCCGGCGCCGCTCACGCTTGACCTTCTTTCGCTTGGCCGAAGAGAAGGTGCCTAAGAAATCGTTGAAGTCGGCGTAGTCACGGTTACGCCATTGAAACTGGCAGTCCTTGCGCAGCAGGTAGCCGGCGCTCTCGAGCGCGGCGCGATCAGCGTCCGCCGGAAACAGCAGGTGGAAGGACGACACGCCAAGTTCGCGGATCGCATCGCCGAGCGTGAGGAGCAGGCCTTGGCGCAGCTCCTCGGGGTTGGCGAAGGCATCGGCCGCCGTCTTGCTGAGGAGCAGCCGCGGCCCCGTCACCGGCGTGAAGGGGATCGCGGTCAGGAGCTTGGGGTAGTACTCGCGGCCGTAGCGCCGGTAGGCGTCGGCCCAGGCCCAGTCGAAGACGAACTCACCCCAGGAGTGGTACTTGAGGTAGGTGGGCACCACCGCCAGCACGCGGTTGCCCGCGCCTGGCTCGCGTAGCACCGCGTGGTGCGGCACCCAGCCGGTCGCCTCGCCCACGGTGCCCGAGGCCTCCAGGGCGTGCAGAAAAGGGTAGGAGACGAAGGGCTGATCGCCCGTGTCCAGAGTGGCCCAGACCTCGGGCCCGATCTCTTCCATGCTGCTGGCGAAGCTGAGGCAGTAGGGTGCCGGCGCGGAAGGCGCCGGTGGCGATGTATCGGGCTCGATGGCGGACAAGGGTTACGTTTCTCCTGCCAGATGATCCAGGTAGCGCTCCGCATCGAGCGCCGCCATGCAGCCGGAACCTGCGGAGGTGATCGCTTGACGGTAGACGTGGTCAGCCACATCGCCGGCGGCAAACACGCCCGGCACGCTGGTGGCGGTGGCATCGCCGTCGATGCCGGATTTCACCGTGATGTAGCCGCCGCGCATGTCGAGCTGCCCCTCGAAGATTCCCGTGTTCGGCGTATGACCGATGGCGATGAAGGCGCCCGCCACCTCGATGTCCCGGGTCTTTTCCTCATGAACATCGCGGATCCGAAGGCCGGTGACGCCTTGCTCATCACCTAGTACTTCGTCGACGACGTGATTCCAGACGAGGCGAACTTTGCCCTCTTCAGCGCGGCGCATGAGCTTGTCCTGGAGGATCTTCTCCGCCCGCAGCTTGTCGCGGCGGTGGACCAGGGTGACGCTGCCGGCGATATTCGAGAGGTACAGCGCTTCCTCCACCGCCGTGTTGCCGCCGCCGACCACGGCCACGTCGCGATCGCGGTAGAAGAAGCCGTCGCAGGTGGCGCAGGCGGAGACGCCCATGCCCTTGAACTTCTCCTCCGACTCGAGCCCGAGGTAGCGCGCCGAGGCGCCGGTGGAGATGATCAGCGCATCGCAGGTGTAGACGCCCTGGCCGCTGGTGAGGCGGAAGGGGCGCACGGAGAAATCCACCTCGTCGATGTGATCGAGGACGATCTGCGTCTCGAAGCGCTCGGCGTGCTGGCGCATGCGCTCCATCAAGGCCGGCCCTTGCAGGCCTTCGACGTCGCCGGGCCAGTTGTCCACGTCCGTCGTGGTCATCAGCTGGCCACCTTGCTCGGCGCCGGTGATTAACACGGGGTTCAGGTTGGCGCGGGCAGCATAGACTGCCGCGGCGTAGCCGGCAGGGCCGGAGCCGAGGATGATGAGGCGTGCGTGCTTGATCGGTTCCATGATGTTCGTCTTGCTCAGTGCGTTTGGGCCGTGGGGACCGTACCTTTCCAGCGCGTTGCTGGCCAGGTAGCCCATCGGGCAAAGGGACCAAATTGCGTCATGCGCGACGGGATTCAAGATCGCCGTTGCTGCGACGCGGTAGGCTACCACCCGCCATCGACACGAATGCCGCCGGTCGCTCGCGCGGCCACACTGCACGGATCCCAGTATGTGGGTTTTGCATCAGGCTGTTATGCTGTTCTTTTAGACCAGCACTGAAGATTCAGGGACGATTTTTGATGGTGACCGTGTTCAGAGCGTTGCGCGAAGGCGCCCTTTGGGTACTGGCGGCCCTCGGCGGGCTGCTGATCATCGCGCTCGCCACGTACGATACGCACGACCCCGGGTTCACCTACTCCGGTGATTCGGGGCCCGTCTCCAACGCCGTCGGTCCTGTCGGCGCGGTCATCTCCGACGTGCTCTTCATGCTCTTCGGCACGCCCGCCTACCTGTTCCCCATCATGATCTTCTACGCGGGCTGGCGCATCATCCGCCCGCGCCCTGCCGATGCGCGACCGGAGCGCGGCGTGGTGGCCCTGCGCGTGAGCGGCTTCTTCCTCACCATGTTCACCAGCGCGGCCCTGGCGGCCCTGCACTTCTCCGGTGATGGGATGCCCAGCAGCGCCGGCGGCGTGGTGGGCAACGTGATCGGCGGCACCTTGGCGTCGGGGCTCAGTTTTCTCGGGGCGACGGTACTGCTGCTCGCCCTGTGGCTCACGGCGGTGTCGCTGTTCACGGGTATCTCCTGGATCGCCGTGGTGGATGGGGTGGGCTACGGCTGCCTCTACGTCGTCGACCACGTGCGCGGCGCCTTAAGCGACATGCGCGAGCGGGCCGAGCAGCGCAAGGTGCGCCAGGAGCGGGTGAAGGCGCTCAAGGCCGAAACCAAGCGCCAGGAGAAGCGCCAGGCGCCGCGTATCGAGCCCAGCCTGCCGAAGCCCAAGCCGTCGGAGCGGAATGAGCGCGAGCGCCAACGGCCGCTGTTCGAAAACGTTCAGGCCGGCAGCTTGCCGCCGCTGAATCTGCTCGAGGCCGCGCCCGAGAAAAAAGAGCAGTACTCGGACGAATCGCTGGAAGCGCTGTCGCGCCTGGTCGAGCTCAAGCTGGCCGACTTCGGCATCGCCGTCGAGGTGGTGTCGGTGGCGCCGGGGCCCGTGGTCACGCGCTTCGAGCTGAGTCTGGCGCCGGGGCTCAAGGCCGCGCGAATCACAGCCCTCGCCAAGGACCTGGCGCGCTCCCTCTCGGTGATCAGCGTGCGCGTGCTGGAAGTGATCCCCGGCAAGTCGGTGGTGGGTCTGGAGATACCCAACGAGCAGCGAGAGCTCGTCACCCTAGGTGAGATCCTGAGCAGCGATGCCTACGAGGGCATGAATTCGCCGCTCACCCTGGCGTTAGGCAAGAGTGTGTCCGGGGCGCCGGTGGTGGCGGACCTCGGCCGCATGCCGCACCTGCTGATCGCCGGTACCACCGGCTCCGGTAAGAGTGTGGGCATTAACGCCATGGTGTTGAGTCTGCTGTACAAGGCCACGCCCGAGCAGGTGCGCCTGATCATGGTCGACCCGAAGATGCTGGAACTCTCCGTGTACGAGGGGATCCCTCATCTGCTCGCGCCGGTCGTGACGGACATGAAGGAGGCGGCCAACGCCCTGCGCTGGTGCGTGGCGGAGATGGAGCGTCGCTACCGCCTGATGTCCGCCTTAGGTGTGCGTAATCTCGCGGGCTTCAACCGCAAGGTGCGCGAGGCGGAGGCAGCCGGTGAGCCGATCCTCGATCCCCTGCACCAACCCGATCCCCTGGCGGAAGGACCGGACGAAGCGCCGGCGCTGCAGCCCCTGCCGAGCATCGTGGTGGTGATCGACGAGCTGGCCGACATGATGATGATCGTCGGCAAGAAGGTGGAGGAGCTGATCGCTCGCCTGGCGCAGAAGGCACGCGCGTCCGGAATCCACCTGATCCTGGCTACCCAGCGCCCGTCCGTGGACGTGATCACGGGCCTGATCAAAGCCAACATCCCCACCCGCATCGCGTTCCAGGTGTCCGCTCGCGTCGACTCGCGCACGATCCTCGACCAGATGGGCGCCGAATCGCTCCTCGGCCACGGTGACATGTTGTATCTGCCGCCGGGCACGGCGCTGCCCGAGCGCGTGCACGGCGCATTTGTTGACGATCACGAAGTCCACGCTGTGGTCGAATACCTGGTGCAGTCCGGCACGCCGGACTACATCGACGAGGTGCTCGAGGGGCCGTCGCAGCCGCTGCCGGGGATTTCCGGCGAGGAGCCCGCGGCCAACGACGACCCCGAGCAGGACGCGCTCTACGACGAGGCGGTGGCCATCGTCACGGAGACGCGCAAGGCCTCGATCTCCGGCGTCCAGCGGCGTCTGAAGATCGGCTACAACCGTGCCGCGCGCCTGGTCGAAGCCATGGAGGTGGCCGGCATCGTCGGTCCCCTGGAATCGAACGGCGGGCGCGAAGTGCTCGCCCCACCGCCCCCTAAGGAGTCTTCTCGGTGACCTTGCTGCTTCGTCCCATCGCCGCCATCGGGCTGGCTTGCTTGGCGCTACTCGCCGCCCCCCTGCACGCAGGGACGAGTGCGGATGAACTGGCCGAAGGCGCCGCCGTGTTGGAGGCGTACCTGTCGGATCTCAGCACCGTGCGCGCACGCTTCGTGCAGTCGCTCTACGACGCTGACGGCCAGCTGCTCAGTGAATCGAGCGGCGAGATGTGGCTGCGCCGGCCTGGCCGCTTTCGCTGGGAGTATCGCGATCCCTTTCCCCAGCTGATGGTGGCTGATGGCGAGAAGCTGTGGATCCACGATCCGGACCTCGAGCAGGTGACCGTGCGTTCCCTGGCGAACACGGTGGCGGACACGCCCGCGAGCCTGCTGATCAGCGACGAGGATTACCGCGACGACTTCGTCATCACCAACACCCAGCCCGGTCCCGATCCCGGCGTGCTGGCGATTCGCCTGGAGCCTCAGGGCGGTGGATCTGGTGACTTCGAATACCTGGCCCTGCGCTTTCGCGAGGGCGAACTCGAGCGCATGGAAGCGGTGGATCGCCTCGATCAGCTCACACGCATCGACTTCAGTCAGGTGAAGCGTGGAGGGCGTTTGCCCGCCAAGCGCTTTCGCTTCGAGCCGCCCAAGGGCGCGGACGTCATCGACCAGAGCGACGACGCCGACTCGTGAGACCCCTGCGCTGGGCACGCGCCTGGCTGACCGGTGGCATCGCCCTCGTGCTGCTGGTGGTGTTCTTGAGCGTGCGTCCGAGCTCGGAACCGCTTTCGAGTGTGGAGCACTCGGACAAGTTCGCCCATCTGCTCGCGTACGGCGCCCTGGCCCTATGGTTCTCAGGGGTTTTTCGCACGCCTGGCTCCCTACTCGTGGCCGGCGCGCTCATCGCGCTCGGGATCGCTCTGGAGGGGGTGCAAGCGCTGTTGCCCACACGGTCGGTCGATGTCGGCGATGTCCTCGCCAACGCTCTGGGCGTCGGGCTCGGGGTTGCCGCCGGGGCCATGGGGCTTGGCGGGTGGTGCCGATGGATTGAAAATCGCGTGCTATGAGCACGATTCCTCCCGACCCCGCCCGCGCGCCATTGGCCGAGCGCATGCGCCCGCGCGCCTTGAGCGAAGTGACCGGCCAGGGCCACCTGCTGGCCGAGGGGCGCCCACTGCAGGCGATGCTGAGCGGTGGCTATCTGCACTCCTGCATCCTCTGGGGGCCACCGGGCACCGGCAAGACGACGCTGGCGAGATTGCTCGCCGATCAGGCGAACGCGCGCTTCGTTGCCCTCTCGGCGGTGATGGCGGGGGTCAAGGACATCCGCGCGGCGATGGACGAGGCCCGCCGTGCGACGCAACCGACGATCCTGTTCCTGGACGAGGTGCATCGCTTCAACAAGTCGCAGCAGGATGCCTTCCTGCCCTACGTGGAAGACGGCACCGTCGTGTTCGTCGGCGCCACCACTGAGAATCCCGCCTTCGAACTGAACAACGCCTTGCTCTCGCGGGCGCGCGTGTACGTGCTGAAGTCCCTCGACGGCGAGGCCCTGGAGAGCCTGCTGGCCCGCGCCCTGACCACGCCATCGCGCGGCCTCGGCGACAGCGGGGTCGAGGCCGCCGACGGCGCCCTGGCCCAGATCGCGCGCTACGCCGACGGCGACGCGCGGCGGGCCCTCGGCGTGCTGGAGGTGGCGGTTCAGGTGGCACTGGCGCAAGGTCGAGCCCTCGACGACAACGTGCTGGAAGTGGTCCTGACCGAGGGGACACGCCGCTTCGACAAGGGCGGTGATGCCTTCTACGACATCGTCTCCGCCCTGCACAAGTCCGTGCGCGGCAGCGATCCCGACGCCGCCCTGTACTGGTTTGCTCGTCTGTTGGACGGGGGCTGCGATCCGCGTTACCTGGCCCGGCGCCTGGTCCGCATCGCGAGCGAGGATATCGGCAACGCGGATCCGCGCGCGCTGGCCATGACCCTGGACGCCGCGGCGGCCTACGATCGCCTCGGCTCCCCCGAGGGCGAACTCGCCCTGGCCCAGGCCCTGGTGTTCATGGCCTGCGCGGCGAAGAGCAACGCCGTCTACACGGCCTTCGGGCAGGCCCGCAAAGACGTGCAACGCCACGGCAGCGCGCCCGTCCCAGATCACCTGCGCAACGCGCCCACACGCCTCGCCAAGGCGCAGGGGCATGGCAAGGGGTACCGCTACGATCACGACACGCCCGAGGGCGTCGCCTTCGAGCAGACGCATTTCCCTGAGGACATGGCCCCCCGTAGCTACTATCATCCCGTGCCTCGCGGCTTGGAGATTCGCATCAGCGAACGCCTGGCCGAATTGCGTTCACGGCGAGGCCGTAAGCCATGATCGCGCCGAAGGCGCTGGCACTGGTGGCCCTCGGCGGGGCCCTGGGGGCCAGTGGCCGCTACGTCACCACCTTGGCGATGCAAGCGTGGCTGGGGCGGGCGTTCCCCTGGGGCACGCTCAGCGTGAACGTGATCGGCAGCTTCGCGATGGGCATCGCCTTCGTGGCCCTTGCCGCGCTCGGCGACGAGCAGCGCGCCAACGAGGGGCGCTTGCTGTTGATGACCGGCGTGCTCGGCGGCTTCACCACCTTCTCCGCCTTCTCCCTGGAGACCTTGGCGCTGATGGAGCAGGGTGAGTGGACACGCTCGGTGGCGAACGTGGGCGTGAGCGTGGCCCTGTGTTTGGCCGCCACCTTCGCTGGCCTGGCCCTCGCTCGCCAGTGGAGCCCGTGAGCGCCGCGCGCGGTAGATGACGATAACCCGCTTCTAAGGAGAAGCCCCCGACATGTTGGATCCCAAGCGTTTGCGTCAGGACATCGACGCGGTCGCCGCTAATCTCGCCCAGCGTGGCTTCACCCTCGACACTGCGGCCTTCGCGGCCATCGAGGAGCGCCGTAAGACCGCCCAGGTGGAGGTGGATCGCCTGCGTGCCGAGCGCAACAGCCGTTCCAAGGGCATCGGCAGGGCCAAGGCCCAGGGCGAGGACATCGCGCCCTTGCTGGCCGAGGTGGAGTCCTTGGGCGACCAGCTCTCCGCCGCCGAGACTGAACTCGGCACCCTGCGCGAGGAGCTCGACGGCTTGCAGCTCGGCTTACCTAACACCACCCATGAGTCGGTGCCGCAGGGCAAGGACGAGGATGAGAACGTGGAGGTGTCTCGCTACGGCGAGCCGCCGACCCTCGATTTCGAGCCGCGCGACCATGTGGACGTGGGCGCGGCCCTGGGCGGTATGGATTTCGATCGTGCCGCGGCCCTCTCCGGCTCGCGCTACGTCGTGCTGTCCGGTGCCCTGGCCAGCCTGCACCGCGCCCTCGCGCAGTTCATGCTGAACCTGCACACGGCGGAGCACGGTTACCGGGAAGCCTACGTGCCCTATATCGTGGAGGCACCGGCGCTGCTCGGCACGGGACAGCTGCCGAAGTTTGCCGAGGATCTGTTCCAGCTCGAAGGCGGCAGCGGCGAGCGCTTCCTGATCCCTACGGCGGAGGTGCCGCTCACCAATCTCTACCGAGAACGCATCGTCGACGCGGCGGAGCTGCCCGTCCGCCTGTGTGCACACACGCCGAGCTTCCGCTCCGAGGCCGGCAGCTACGGCCGCGACACGCGCGGCATGATCCGCCAGCATCAGTTCGACAAGGTGGAGCTGGTGCACGTGGTGCACCCCGACGATTCCTACGAGGCGCTCGAAGCGCTGACCTCCCATGCGGAGGAAGTGCTGAAGCGCCTGGGACTCGCCTACCGCAAGGTGGCGCTGTGCACCGGCGACATCGGTTTCGCCGCCGCCAAGACCTACGACCTGGAGGTGTGGCTGCCGAGCCAGGGCAAGTACCGGGAGATCTCCTCCTGCAGCAACTGCACCGACTTCCAGGCGCGGCGCATGCAGGCGCGGTTCCGTCCCGCGGGGGGCGGTAAGCCGGAGCTGGTGCACACCTTGAACGGCTCGGGTGTCGCCGTCGGACGGGCGTTGGTGGCCGTGCTGGAGAACTACCAGCAGGCGGACGGATCGGTGGTTGTGCCTGAGGTGCTACGCCCCTACCTGGGCGGTCTGGAGCACTTGCCTGCGGTGGCGTAGCGTCCTAGTGGTGGTGATGATGGCTGTGCGGCGGTTCGCCGTTGAGCTTTCCGCACTTGCCGCAGCGGATGATCACGCCGTGGGCGTCGTGATGGGGCACGTTGACCAATAGCTTCGTTCGGCAGCTGCCGCAGCGGTAGGTCTCATCGCCGCCGCCTTCGCGCACCGGTGAGCCGGCGCTGTGCTCCAGCACCTCGGCCGAGCCGGCCTGGCTTTCCGTCAGGATGACCATGTGGAACTGGGGCATTCGGGGACTCCGTGCGGCTGGGGGGCTGGCGCGCCCCGATCTGCTCAGCATAGAGCAATGATGCGGGCTGCAGAAGGAAGCGGACTGCGGATGGGATCGCTCACGGCATCGGGGTGGGCTGCCCGTCGGGGCAACGGAGGTATGCTCTAGCCATGAATCTCGCGCAAGCCAGTGAGGCCCTCGTCGCCGCCGGACGCACGATCGATGGGCGCGGTTGGGTCCCCGCGACCAGCGGCAACTTCTCCGTCCGATTAGACGACGGCGACCTCGCGATCACCGCTTCGGGTCGCCACAAGGGCCAGTTGACGGTCGACGACATCATGCGCGTCGACCTCGCGGGTGAGTCACCCGAGGGCCGTCGCCCCTCAGCCGAGACCGGTCTTCACACGCAGCTGTATCGGCGCGACCCGAAGATCGGCACGGTCCTCCACACCCATTCGCTAGGAGCGACCGTCGCCTCTATGCACCATCGCTCGCCGCTGCGCTTCGAGGGACTCGAAATCCTCAAGGCATTCACGGGCATCACCACCCACGAGGTGGCCGTGGACATCCCGATCTTCGCCAACGATCAACGCATCGATCGCCTCGCCGAGGCCGTCGACCGCCACATGGATGAGGCAGGTATCGGCGTTGCCTATTTGATCGCTGGCCACGGCCTCTACACCTGGGCGCCGGATCTCCCCACGTGCTTGCGCCACCTCGAGGCGCTCGAGTATCTGTTCGACTACCTACGCTGTTCACCGACTGAGGCAACCTGATATGTGTGAGCTCGCCCGCTATAGCGACTCGGACGCCGACACCCCGCTCGAACGCACCACGGACTTCGCCCGTGCCCAAGCGCTGCTGAGCGAGCGCGGAGTACGCCTGGAGCAATGGGACACGGAGACGTCGATCACGGCGGGCGCCGACCCCGATGCGGTGCTCGCCGCGTACCGTGCGCAGATCGATCGCCTAGTTGCGGCCGAGGGCTACCAGAGCGTGGACGTGGTGAGCATTCACCCCGAGCACCCGGACCGCGCCGTCATGCGAGAGAAGTTCCTGGCCGAACACACGCACGCAGAAGATGAGGTGCGCTTCTTCGTGGACGGGCAGGGCCTGTTCACGCTGCACCTGGGCGAGGAGGTGTTCGAGGTGTTGTGTGAGCGCGGGGAGCTGATCAGCGTGCCCGCGAATACGCCCCATTGGTTCGACATGGGGCCGCGTCCGAGCTTCGTCGCCGTGCGCCTGTTCAACAACCCCGAAGGCTGGGTCGCCCACTTCACCGGCAGCGACATCGCCGATCGCTTCCATCGCCTCGAGAACTGAGGACGAGCCTTGCGCAACATCATCACCGATGTGGAAGGCACGACGAGCTCCCTTAGCTTCGTCAAGGAGGTGCTCTTTCCCTTCGCGGCGGCTGCGTTGCCCGCCTTCGTCCGCGAGCACGCGGAACGCCCCGACGTGCGGCGTTGCCTCGAGGATGCCGCCTCTACCGCCGGGTTGTCATCCGGCGATCAGGAGGCCGTGATCGGCCAGCTCCTGGCGTGGATCGCGGAGGACGTCAAGGTGACGGCCCTGAAGTCCCTGCAGGGGTTGATCTGGGAGTCGGGCTACCGCGAGGGTGCCTACCGTGCTCATCTCTACGAGGATGCTGCCGAGTGCCTGCGTCGCTGGCATGGCGAGGGGCGCAAGCTGTACGTTTACTCCTCAGGGTCAGTGCAGGCTCAGGAGCTGTTCTTTCGCCACAGCATTTACGGTGACCTAAGCGGCTTGTTCAGCGGTCACTTCGACACGCGAGTCGGTGCCAAGGGTGAGGCGGAGTCCTACACGCAGATTTGCCGACAGGCCGGGCTCACGCCTGGTGAGAGCCTGTTCTTATCCGATGTGGAAGCGGAGCTTGATGCGGCCCGGGAGATTGGGCTCGCTACCGTGCGCCTGTGTCGACGGGAGGACTACGACAAGGGGCCCGCTGAGGTGACCTCCGCGCATCCGGTGGTGGATGGCTTTGATGCTATCCCGGAGCACCTGCTCGGCAGTTGAGGCCGAGGGGGCGCACCTGCGGTTCGCTGCGTCGGCAATCGTAGAGCGGCCCATCACCGCCTGGAATTCTAGAAAGTCACGCTGGTAGCGTGATGCTCAACGGCCTGCGATGACGCTAGGTAGAGCTCGGGGCGCATTTTTCCGGACACCCGTGCGTTCCCCCTCATCAAAGGTATTGGAGGAAGCACATGAGGCATCGTTCGGCTGGCGTGACGCTGGTTCTGATAGGGGCACTGGTCGCCGGGTGCACGGGCCCCGCCGGGCCGGAGGGGCCGGCCGGCCCTGCCGGTGCGCCCGGCGCGCCAGGCGCTCCCGGGGTAGCGGGCTATGAGGTGGTAGTCGGCGAGACTGCGCTCGATTCTACGGTGACCAAGCAGCTCCAGGTTGATTGCCCAGTAGGGAAGAAGGCCCTCGGCGCCGGTTGGGCCGTGCTGGACCCGACGAGCGCCATCCTCGACGGCCGAGCGACCTACTTTGAGCCCGCCTTCGACGGTTCACACTGGTTGGTGAATGCGCAGAATCGAAGCGATTTCGCACCCGACTGGAAACTGCGAGTTCGAGTGGTCTGCGCGAGCGTCGGTGGCTAGACCTGATGCAACCGAACTGACAAAGAAAAAGCGCCGGCGGACCTCTCCGCCGGCGCTTTCGTTACTGAGCGGGCTCGTCAGGCGCCCGCCGTAGACCTAGTCCTCGCCGCTGAACGCCATCAGCAGGTGCAGCAGGGACATGAACATGTTGTAGATCGACACCCAGAGCGTGATCGTCGCGAGGATGTAGTTGCGCTCGCCGCCGTTGATGATCTCTCCGGTCTGATACAGGATCAGGCCCGCTGAGAGCAGCAGGAAGGCAGAGGACACCACCAGCGAGAGGGTGCTCAGGTGGAAGATCATCGCGACTAGACCTAACAGGAAGGCGCCCAGGATGCCCACCGTCAGGAAGCCACGCATGAAGCTGAAGTCCCGGCGGGAGGTGATCGCATAGGCGCTTAGGCCGAGGAACGAGACGCCGGTGATGCCGAAGGCGGTCATGATCATCTCGCTGCCGCCGGGTACGCGCGCTACGGCACCTAGCAGTGGCCCAAGGGTGAAGCCCATGAAGCCCGTTAGCAGGAAGATGAAGACCAGGCCGAGCGGACTCTCGGACGTCTTCGAGGTGGCGAACAGCAACACGAAGTAGCCGATCAGCGTGACCCAGGGCCCGAAGTAGGGAACCCCAATGCTGGCGGCAAGGTAGGCGCAGCCGGCCGTGCACAGCAGTGTCATTGCCAGCAGCCAATAGGTGTTGCGGAGCACCTTGTTCGTGGCGAGCGCGCTCTCGCTCGGAATGGATGCCGTTGAAGTGGCGTGCCGAAGTTCGGCCATCGGTGATCACCTCCTAGCGGTGAGATTGTTCCTACCGTTGGACATTACCACGTGAGCCCATGTTCCGCCGCTATGGGTGACCTGTAATTCCGGTGAAAATGGCCTCGGAGTGCGGCCGTGGTCGGCGCTGGGGCGAGGGACGGCGGGGGCGTCGATGGACTGGGGTTGCGGGAAAATCTCCGTCGGGTCAGCGACCTGGGTGGTTGCGTTGCGGCGCGGGGGTCGCGACAATTCGCCCTCGGCTCGGCGCTCGCCGGAGGGGTGGCAGAGCGGTTGAATGCACTGGTCTTGAAAACCAGCAAGGGGTAATTCCCTTCGTGGGTTCGAATCCCACCCCCTCCGCCATCCTGACCAAGCCGTCCCTAGGTGGGCACCACCACCATTTGCGCATTTCCTACCTTCGCCTTCGCCGCCCTGAGGCTCGGCTCCTCGTGAATGCGGGCCAACCACGCGTGGCAGTTCGGGTAGGCGGCCGTCAGATGCCCCCTCATCTTGCTGGCCTCCATCGCGTAGCTCATGACGATGTCCGCGGCGCTAAGGGCATCCCCACCGAACCACGGGGCGTGGTCGAGGTCGCGTTCCGCCTTCTTCAGAATCAGCTGCAGGCGCGGCCGCAGGAATCCGTCCACGGCGCGGTTGAGCACCAGGATGACGAGGGGCTTCAGAAAGAACGGCACCCGCTGGCGGATGAAGGTGAAGAAGGTCTCGATCATCATCAACGGTGTTAGGGAGCCCTGACCCGTGTGGAACCAGAACAGATAGCGCGCTCGATGGGGCGCGTCGGCGACGGGACGCAGTTGGTTGTTGGGGTGGCGATCGAGCAGGTAGTCGATGATGGCGTTGGTCTCGGCCAGCACGAGATCACCGTCGGTGATCACCGGTGCCGTGCCGAGCGGGGAGAGGTCCTTGTAGGCCGGTGGTGCGAGCAGGTTCTCAGGGTCTCGCTCGTAGGTGATGAGCTCGTACGGTGCGCCGATCGCCTCCAGCAGCCACAGGATACGAAAGGACTGCGAGTACTCGAGGTGGTGCACGGTGAGCAAGCCGAAGACTCCTTAACGAGGGGCGAGAAGGCGGGGCGAATTGGGGGTGGAGGCGAGCCCTAAAGATGTCGCGTGGCATGAGCCGTTGGCTTGCCGAGCGGTGCTAAAGGAGCGTGTCTTCAGGTGATAGATCAACGGATTCAGCCAAATGGGTGACGTGATTCGCGCCAACTCCGACATAATTTGAGCTTCGCGATGTCTGCTGCCTCTAACAGGATACTATTATCGAATACGTCGCTGCGGCACGTCGGAGGCACTGGGCCTTCGCGGCACTAAACAACGGAAACGCGGAGAACGCATATGCCGATCGCACGTTTGTACGAAACAGAGCAGCAAGCTCACGATGCTGCGCAAAAGCTCAGCAGCAGCAACGCCGGTGGCTCGATTCACGTGATCACGCCGACCTCCGGTGGTGATGCGGTAGCGGAATTGACCGGCGCGGGCGTCGATGCCGGTGACGCTGCAGCGTACGCCGCCGCCGTGGCCGGCGGTAAGTCAGTGGTCACGGCGAGTGCCCCCTTCGGTCAAGGCGTCGTGGTCAAGTCCGTACTCGACGAATTCAACCCTGTGCCCATGGCACTGCCGAGCAAGCGACGCGAGGCGAGCTCACGCTACACGCCGTTCTCCGAAGCGCTGGCGCTGAACTTGCTCACCAATCGCACGCAGGTGATGGGCTTTTGGGGCCGGGAGCTGAAGCGCCCCGACGTGACTCGCTTCGGATTTCCCCGTCTGCAGCGCAACTACAACCTGAGCTTTGGTATCGCGCGCCTGAACCGCAAGTACAACTGGAGCTTCGGTATCCCCCGCCTGCAGCGCAACTACAACCTGAGCTTCGGCATCCCGCGGATCCAGCGTAACTACAACTGGAGCTTCGGCATCCCGCGGCTGATTCACCGCTAAGCTGGCGCTAACACGTCGGCGCCTTCGTACACCTCGCGTATGCAAGGCTACGGCAGTGAGAGCGCTGGGCCGCTTGTCTGGGGACGCACCCATCTTGGTGCGTCCCGGCTCGGCCTCCCGACCTGCAGGCGATATCCGCCACTTCCACCGGCGGTTCGATGGCGACATCACCCGGTCGTCGTCCACACGATGCTGGTGATCTAAGGAGAGACCCACGCCGTGCCTCTCCTCCCGCAGTACAAAGTGATCCATGCCCCGCCCAAGGTGGCGGACTCAACCGTGTCGTTAGGTAATCGCGACACCCGCCGCGAGACCACCGTGCTGCTCACGCTGGGGCGCCTGCCCAAGGCCCTCGCGATGGCGAGGAGTCTGGCTGCCGCCGGCTGTCGGGTCATCGTCGCTGAGCCCTTCCGCATGCCCATCTGTCGCCTGTCCCGCGCCGTAGCGCGCACCTATCGGGTGACCGCCCCCAACCGGGATCTGAGCCGATATCAGGACGAGTTGCTCGACATCATTCGGCACGAGCAAATCGATCTTGTGCTGCCGATCTCCGAGGAGGCGATGTACGTGGTGTCCATGGCGCCGCGTTTGCCATTGGGGGTGCAGGTGTTCTCGCCCTGCGCGGCCACCCTGATGGCGTTGCACGACAAGCTTGCGTTTGCGCGTAAGGCGGCAAGCTTCGGGCTCGATGTGCCTGATACCTATCCCCTGGACGACCCTGCTGCCGAGCGCCTCTCGCGCACCGGGCCCTACGTGGTCAAACCCACCCATTCGTGCTCGGGGATCGGCCTGCAATTGCTCGAACGCGGGGCACCCTTGCCAGCGCCCACGCGACCCGGGGACCACGTGGCGCAACGCTTCGTCTCAGGCGATCATGTGAGCACCTTCTCCATCGCGCGCGAAGGCGAGATCCGTGCGACGGTGATCTATCGCGGCAAAGTGATCACCCGCACGTCGGCAGTGTGCTTTGAGCGAGTCCGCCAACTGCCCTGCGTCGCTGAGTGGGTCGAACGCTTCGTGCGCCAGGCAGACTACAGCGGGTTCATTTCCTTCGACTTCATCGTCGAGGGCGGTCGTGCCTGGGCCATCGAGTGCAACCCACGTCTCACCAGTGGCATGCACTTCCTGGAAGGCGAATACGTGGCGGGGCAAGTGCTGCGGCCGTTCGAGGCGCCGCCGGCCACCTTCTCCGCCCACGATCTGCAACAGCAGTTCTACACCACGCTCGCCAAGACCTGCAGCAGTCTCCTGCACCCGCGTCGTTTGGCGATGTACTTGAGCCACCTGTTGCGCGCGCGTGATGTGATGTGGTCAGTACGCGATCCGTTGCCCTTCTTGCTGAGCATGCCGGCGTGCTACGAGGTGCTCGGGCAGACCTGGTTCGGGGGGCGCACCTTCGGCGAGGCGGTCACCGACGATATCGCGTGGTTTGGCGAAGGCGATTTCGACGCGCTCCGACAGATGGAGGGTGGGGAACGCGAAGTCGTGACGGAGGTTCCTGTCCTGCAACAGCGCGATGCCTCATAGCCCGTTCGAATGAACGGGTTGCGCGCGCATTATTTGCCGCCGAAGCAGGGGGCGGATGACGGATCAACGGGGCGGACCCCAACGCATGACGCGATAGGGGCCGGGAAGAGCCAAGTATTTGACGTCGGCGCGGTCCATCCCTCTTTCCACGAGACTATTATTGAGTCGATGGCTGCGGGAGTCCGTCAGCCTCTCATATAACAGCACCTAATCGATTTGCGGAGAAGGCCCATGCCGATCGCGCGTTTGTACGAGACAGAGCAGCAGGCCCAGGACGCCGCTCAGAAGCTCAGGGACGAGTTTCCATACAGCAATGTCCACCTGATCACGCCGTCGTCTGGGGGTGATGCCGCCGCCACGCTGGTGGGGGCACGGTTCGAGGCTGAGCAAGCAGCGGCCTACGCGGCGGAGGTCGCCCAAGGGCGGTCGCTGGTCGCGACGAGCCCTGACTTCGGCAGCGGCGCCCGGACCAGTGCCTTGCTTGAGGAGTTCGGCCCGATCGCGATGGCGGTGCCGGCTAAGAGCACACGCACCCGGGGCAACGCGCGCTACACACCTTTCTCGGACCTCATCGGCGCCAAGCTGCTGACCTCCAACACCCGCCAGGCCTGGTGGTTCACGGAGGATCAGATCAAGCGCCCGGACGTCACGAGTCTTGGTATCCCGCGTCTGCAGAGCAATTACAACCTGAGCTTCGGCATTCCGCGCTTGCAGCGGAAGTACAACTGGAGCTTTGGCATCCCGCGTCTGCAACGCAACTACAACCTGAGCCTCGGCATCCCGCGTTTGAATCGGAACTACAACCTGAGCTTCGGCATTCCGCGTTTGAATCGGAACTACAACCTGAGCTTCGGCATTCCGCGCCTGATCTACAACCGCAACCCGCAGGTGGAATCCGGCTCCTGGCGGTCGCCCTAGGCGTCCGATCGCTTAGCACTCTGGCTAGAGACGAAAGGGCACGGCATTGCTGCCGTGCCCTTTTCTATTGCGCCCTTGCTCAGGCGCACTCCATGCACGGCGTTGAGCACGATCGCCGCCGTAGCAGGCAAGCTCGAGGCTAGTTGGCCGCTTCTTTCACCGCCGCCTCGATCTCCTGCTGCATGCCGCTCATCAGCTGCTGTATCTGCGGCATCATCGCCTGCATCTCCTGCTGACCCACCACCATGGCTTCCTGCATCAGCAAGGGCATCTTCGAGAGCACTACCTGCCCGAGGTCCGACTGGTAGAACGTCACCAGATCGAGAATTTCCTGGTTGGTGAGCACGGACTCGTAGATTGCGGCGTACTTGAGCTTCATCTTCTCCCAGTCCATGCGCGAGAAGGTAAGTTCGGTCAGATCGCTTAGGTAGCGGTTTATGATCTCGTCAACTTCAGCGGGCACATCGGTGCCTGCGAGCTGCTGGGTGATCATGAGCTTCACCTGCTGCTGCATCTGGTTGTTTATCTGTGCCGTCATGTCCGCCATGTTGGTCACTTCGAACAACTCGAAAACGGGGCGGTTGGGTTCGGCAGCGGCGGCGCTCGTCGCGAGCGCGAGCAGCGAGCACACGAGCGTTGCGGTGAGGAGTTTCATCGTCGCGTCCTTGATAAGAAATTCGATAAGTGAGTGAGGGAAGGGCTTCGCTGCAGGATGATAGCAGTGGATTTGTTGGCCTGGCGGTGCTCGCGTAGCGTGCAAGAAATTCAAGTGGTTGTTCGGGCGAATCTGCTGGAAATGCCTTGCGGCGGCGAGCTGACGTCGTTGATCTAGTCGCCCGACTGGGCGATCTTAGGTGCCGTATCGAGTATGGCGCGGGGGAGACAAGCGGTGGATCGGCGTACCTTGCTGAAGGGGCTTCTTGCGGGTGCTCCCCTGGTGGGCGTGTCTGCGCTACGCGGAGCCACGCGTCTTCGCGTGGTGGTTGCGGGTGCGGGGATCGTGGGGGCGTCGGCCGCCTACCACCTGGCGCGGGCCGGGGCCGCCGTCACCGTCATCGATCAAGTCGGCCCTGCCACCCGCGCCAGCCGTGGCACCTTCGCCTGGATCAACGCCACCTGGGCCAAGCAGCCGCGCCACTACCATGGCTTGAGCCAGCAGGCGGTGGAGGACTGGCACGCGCTGCAAGGGGTGCTGAAGCTCCCGATCCGCTGGGAGGGATCGATCGAGTGGTTTGCGACCGCCGAGCGTCAGGCCCGGCTGGCGGCGGACATCGAGGAGCAGATCGCCTGGGGCGAGCCAGCCAGAATGGTCGAGGCAGCGGACCTTGCGGCGCTGGAGCCTGCGCTTCGAGCCTATCCCAGCGCGGTGGCCTTCTCGCCGCGCGACGGTGCTGTCGACCCCGTGCTCGCGACGCAGCGCCTGCTGGCCGCGGCCGTCGAGTCAGGCGCCCAGGTGCACTACCCCAGGCGCCTTCTGGGGGTGGCGATGGCCGGCGATCGCCTGCAGTCGGTGGAGACGAGCGCCGGGCAGATCCCCGCCGACAGGCTGGTGCTCGCCACGGGGGCGGCGGGGGAACTGACGGAGGCCGTCTCGGGCGTGGCGGTGCCTCAGCGCTCGACGCCGGGCGTGATCGCCTTTACGCCGCCGATGGCGCCGGTGGTTCGTCGCGTGGTGGCGGCGCCAGGGGTACATCTGCATCAGCGAGACGACGGTCGCGTGGTGCTCGGCGAGCAGGACGGTGCGCCGGACACGGCACGCCACGCACAGCGCTTGGCGGGCCGTCCTAACGACTTCCCGTCCACGTTTCTCGCTCGTCAGCACGGCCAGCGAATGCTGGCGACCGCCGCTAGGTTCATCCCGGCCCTAGGTGAGGCCAAGATCGAAAGCGCCGTCATCGGCTGGCGGCCACTACCGCTCGACGGTCATCCCGTGCTCGGCCGCAGTCCACGGCGAGCGGACGTATATGTGGCGGTCATGCACAGCGGCGTCACCTTGGCGCCGCTCGCTGGCCGTGTGATCGCCGAGGAACTGGTCGGCGAGCAGGCTCTCGCCTCCTTGGCCCCGTACCGACCCGGTCGTCCCTTCGAGCGCGTGAAGCGCTACTAGCAGCCTGTTGAAGTGTCTCAGGCGGCACGATCCGGCGTTGGAAATCGACTCAAGATGCTCATGTACTGTTTGTACACTGCGCTTTTTCGTCGGTTTCCGCCTTGTCTCGCACTCGCCTGAGACACTTCAACAGGCAGCTAGGCCTTCGAGACGAGGCGTTTGCACATCACCGTGGCGCTCGCCGGGCAGAGCGATGAGAACTGGCGGCTGGTGCGGATCGCGTCCGGCACCTCGTCGCGCGCTCGCGTCACGTAGCCGAGGCGGGCGAAGAACCCCTCCGCGGTTTCGGTGAGCAGGTAGAGTTCCTTAAGCCCGTGCTGGGAGGCAGCGAGTTCCAGGGCCTCGACCAACGTACCTGCGAGGCCACGTCCGCGACGCGTCGGCGCCGTGGCCACGGAGCGAATCAGCGCCGTCTCGCCGCAGCGCTCCAGTCCACCCACCACCTCGATGTGGCCGTGCGCCTCGCGCACGAGGAACCAGGACAGATCCAGTTGTTCGAGATCGTCGGTGGGTAGGCCGTTGGCGGCGAGGAGGTCGGCGATGGCGGGCAGGTGGGTGGAATTGGGAGGTCTCATGGCGTTCGGTCGAGGGCAAAAGATCAGCGGGCTTGGTGCACGACGGGGCTGGCCGCGCACGAATGTCCATCATAGCAAGCGGGCGCGCACGGAGCACGGCAGCCAGTGCCCGCTCGCTCACGACTACCTTCGGAACCCCAGTCCACGAGGTGAGTCAAAATGGCATTCAGGGCGCGCGGCGGGAGTTGGAGTTCGATGATCGCATCGTGCACGTCAAGGCAGCCGCGGTGACGGACGCGTGTCGAGATGATCCGCCGTGGCGATGGCTCTCCTTCATCGCCCACCTGCTGTTCTTTCTCGCCGCCTGGTCCCTGTTCATCAAGTACCTCTTTCCGATGGCCTTCGCGATGGCTCGGGGAGAGGCGCTGGTCACCTACGTCTACTGGGACTTCTGGCCCCTGGTGCACATCTGGTTGGGTTGGGCCCTCCTGAGGCGGCCGTGGTACGCGGGGTGGTTTGCGCTGATCGTGTCGATCGCGGAGATCCTCATCATCGTCACCTTGTTCGCACGCTTCCTGGCCGATCCCGACTGGAACATGTGGCGTAGCAACTGGTTCGTGAACAAGGTGTTCGTGCTCGGCAGCTTCCTGCTCCTGCTGGGGACGGTGATTCGCTACCGGCAGGCACTCCTGCAACGAGGTGAGGCATGAACATTCCGCGCCACAAACGACGCGACGTCCTGAAGCACTTCGCCCTCGGCATCGGCGCGATGGGGCTAGGCCCCCTGCTGCGGGCGGGTGCGGCCACCGCTGACCCGGGGCCGAGGATGGCGGACGGTCGCCGGTTGCCGCCGATCGGTATGGGCACCTGGATCTCCTTCAACGTGGGTGCCGACCCGGTGCTGCGGGGTGCGCGGGTAGAGGTGCTGCGCGCCTTCTTCGAGCTGGGGGGTGGGATGGTCGACTGTTCCCCTATGTACGGCTCGTCGGCCGAGGTGCTCGGCCATGCCCTGCAGCGCCTTGGCGTGCCCGATACGCTCTTCTCGGCCGAGAAGGTGTGGACGCGAAACGCCAGCGAGGCAGGTGAGCAGATCGAAGCCCAGCGCACTGCCTGGCGCGTGCCCGCCTTCGACCTCATGCAGGTGCACAACCTGATGGCGTGGGAGGCGCACCTGGACACCTTGGCCCAGCTCAAGGCGGACGGTGCCCTGCGCTACGTCGGGATCACCACCTCCCACGGCCGTCGTCACCGCGAGCTCGAGCGGGTGCTCGAGACGCGCGAGCTCGACTTTGTGCAGCTGACTTACAACATCACCCATCGGGAGGTGGAGCGGCGGCTGTTGCCGATCGCCCATGAGCGAGGCATCGCCGTGATCGCCAATCGGCCCTACGACGGCGGCGCGTTGATCCGGGCCTTGAAGCGTTCGCATCCCGTCCCCGCGTGGGCCCGCGAGGCCATCGGGTGCCAGACCTGGGCCGACTACCTGTTGCGCTTCGTCGTGTCGCATCCCGCCGTCGCCTGCGCCATTCCGGCCACCAGCCAAGTCGCCCACATGCGCGAGAACATGGGGGCGGGTGTCGGTCCGATGCCGGACCCGGAGCAACGCGCCCGCATGGTGCGTGAGGTGGAGGCGATTTGATCGGGGACTGGCTCACCTATCGGGCGGCCGATTTCGTTCCCTTCACCGCCGAGGTCTACTTCCGCCTGATCGAGCGGGTGAACGCGTCCGCCTGGCCCCTACACTTGTTGACGTTATCGGCTGCGATAGCCGCTCTGGCGTTGGTGTATCGAGGCGGGCAGCGCTTTGCAGCGCTCGCGCTGGCGGCGATGTGGGGATGGGTGGGCTACGCCTTTCTCCTGAGCGAGTACGCCAGCCTCAACTGGGCAGCGCGCCCCATCGCGTGGGCCTTCGGGCTGCAGGCGGTGTTGCTGTCAGGATTGCTCCTATCGAGTCGATTCGGCGGCGTACGGGATTCTCTGGGCCGTACGCGGTGGGTCGGCGGCGTACTCTGTCTGCTCGGGCTCTCCTATCCCTTGCTAGCGCTCTCTACGGGTGGCGGCTGGGGGCGCGCTGAGGTGGTGGGCATCCACCCCGACCCAACGGTGCTGTTGACCTTCGGCATTTGCCTGCTCACCCTTCGCGGGTGGCGCCTGTGGGCCTCGCTGATCCTGCCGGTAGGGTGGTGCTTGGTGAGTGCTATCACCTTGTGGGTACTGGGGGTGGCTTGGGCCCTGCCGTTCGCCGCCTGCGCTTTCGTCGCGTGCCTTGCGGGTGCGTATCGAAGGGGACCCCGCCAGGCGATCGATGATGGCTTGCGCGAGGCACAAAAAAGCCCCGACCGCGTGAGCGATCGGGGCTGACCGTTTCCTAACGCTCGGGCCGGGCGACTTGCGATCGCCCGGCCCGCCTGGCTAGCGGATCAAAGCTCCCCAGCGGGTCCCGGCGCTGCCCGGAACAGGGTGCGACCGATCTCGATGTCACCGTCGTCGACGGCGCCATCACAGTTCAGGTCGTACTCGCTGTACTCGGGCGGTTCGCTCGGGTTGCCGAAGCCTTCGTCACGGAACAGCAGCGAGTCCTGGAAGAACACGAAGCCGTCGTCGTTGAAGTCCGCATCGCAGTGGTTGCCGAAGCCGTCGCCATCGCTATCGCACTGGCTCTCGTTCGGGATCAACGTGCAGTTGTCGTCAGCGTCGGCGATGCCATCTTCATCGCTGTCGATGAACTCACCACCCACGGACACGCTCACGCTGGCCGTCTCGGCTTCGCTGCCGGCGTTGTCGACCACGCTCGTCACCGTCGTCTCCACATCACGGCCGGCCGCGGACGGATCCACGGACACCGAGAAGGTGAGCACGGCGGGGTCGAAGGTCACGCCCACGAGGTCGAAGCAGATGAAGTCACCATCGCTGATGGCCACATCGTTGAAGGCCGCCTGCGTGCCGATGGAGCCGTCCGGACCTTCCACGCCGATGGTGCCGACGCCATCAGCGAAGCCGCTGATGTTGTCGTAGGCGTAGATGATCTCGTAGGCACCCGGTGCGTCGTCAACGATGCCCCAGTACCAGGCTTCGTAGTCGATGCGGTCGGAGGTGTCGCCTGCTGGCCACGGCTCGAGGTTGTCGAACTCCACCAGGAACGCGCAGGGCTCACCGCCGCAGGTGAGGGTAATGGCGGTCACGCCGCGCTCGCCCTCAGGACCGTCGGACGGGCTCGAGACCATCTCCATGTCCCGCCAGAAGATGGCGGAGAGATCGTTCGGGTCGTCGAGCGACGGAATCGGCTGGTTGATCCACGGGTTGGGGCCCGGGGCGCCTTCGAAGAACACGAAGCCGTCGTCCGTGAAGGTCAGGCTGCCACGGTCGCTGCCGTAGAAGTTCACCTGCTCCGGATCGAGGCCGAAGGTGCCGGTGATGGTGTCACCCTCGGTGTCACTGGGCTCGAAGCCGAAGGCCGCGAGGTCGATGTAGCCACCGCCCTGGCCGACTTCCGGCATCGTGCACGCTGCATCTTCAGCGCTCGTGGTCACCGTGTAGCTGTTGGTCGCACCGTCGATGCTCGCCTGCACCACGGACCAGTCGATGGAGTCACCGTTCACGGTGACCTCACCGGCCGTGACCGCCACCGAATCCTCATCCAGCGAGAAGCCGTCAGGGATCGCGGTCTCGATCGCGTAGGCCAGATCTTCCGGCGTGGCGTTCGGCTGCACGGTGACGGTGAAGTTCAGCGTGTCGCCTACTTCGGCCATCATCGCGTCCACCTCGATGGCAACATCGTCAGTACCGCGCACCAAGGTCACGGGGATGTTGCCGATATCGCCCTCGTTGCCGGGGCCGGAGCCCAGGATGAGGTTGCCGTAGTAGATGTCGCCCGCCTCGGCATCGTCCAGATCGTAGAAGATCGAGAGATCGTAGGGGTCGAGCTCATCCACCGGGCCGCCGGGGCCTTCCGCGAAGAAGTTGCCGGTGCTCGGGGCCACGGCGGTAGCGTTGACGCTGGTCTCGTCCGTCGCGTCGGGCTCAGAGGCGGTGAAGTTGATCACGGCAGCCCACCAGGTGCCGCCCTCGACGTCCGCGACCTCACAGAACTCATCGCTGCCGCCTGTGCCGCTGTTGCAACGTTCCTCGTCGGCGGAGATATCGCCGTCGCCGTTGTCGTCGCGGCCTACGAACAGGTCAGCGTCCGGGGCTTCGGAGTCGAAGGTGCGCACGATCACGCGGATCGCATCGGCGGGCACTTCGAAGAAGCTCACGCCCACACCGTCGGGCTGGTCGTAGGGATCGAACTCACCCGTCTCACCGGTGATGGCGAGGCGCTCGGTGTCACCCTTGGACAGGCCGAAGGCCTCCACCTGCAGATCCGTCACCTCGATGGAGGCGATGGTCTCGGTGACGGAGCCGGCGTCGCGGCCGGTGTTGATGATCAGCTCGTTCGGCAGGTCACCGGCAGAGGGCGTCACCGCCACCTGCAGTTCCGTCGGCGGGTTGGCGCCGCCGGCGGGGGTCAGGACCAGCTCGGCGAAGGCGAACTCGCCGTTGGGCATGGCGGAGACGTCAGCCGTGACGGTGATCACCTGGGTCTCGCCGGCGTTCAGGGAGAACGAGGCTGGCTCGACGGTGACCGGGAAGTCGCCGTTGGAGCTGGAAGACCAGGTGTCGCTCACCGTGGCTTCCACGGTGCGCTCCCAGGAGCACAGGCTCAGGCACGCATCGTTGGCGAAGGACGCGATGTTCATGTCCTTCGGATCGCCGCCGGTGGCCGGGTTGGCCGCCTCGAAGCCAGCCGCCGTCTCGTCGAAGAGCAGGCTCGCGTTGGCCGCCTCGTTCACGCGTACGCGACCGCCACCGAAGTCGAAGGCGTCCGCCGGCGTGACGCCGTCTTCCTTGCGCATCTCCTGCACGCCCGTGCTCATGAGCGCGGAGAGGATCTCAGCATCGGTCCAGTCCGGCCGGGTCTGACGCAGCAGGGCCATGGAGCCAGCCACGTGCGGGCTGGACATGGAGGTACCGCCGAGGAAGGCGTACTCGATGCCGTCAGCGAAGGCTGCGTAGATGCTCACACCCGGTGCGGACACGTTGGGCGAGAGAAAGTCGAAGCCCGTGTAGGGCCCGCGGGAGCTGAAGTCGGCCATGATGTCGCCGGCCTCGGGGTCGGAGAAGGGCGCGCCGCCCTCGCCGATCGTGGCCGAGTGACCGCTGCCGCTGGCCAGCCAGGCCTTGAGCGGCGTGCCGTCTTCTTCAGCGATGTGGATCGCCGGGATCACGTGAGGATCGTCCGCCACGGACGTCGCGCCACCCGGCACGTTGGTCAGCACGCAGCCGGCGGCACCGCCGTCGCGCACGTTGATGCATTTCTGCACACGGGCGATAGCGCCGCGGTCGCAGACCACGATCTCACCGTTGGTCCAGGTGCCCGGCGGGAAGGCGTTCAGGCACTGCTCGGGATCCGGGTCGCCGTTGGCGTAGTCGCCAGCGTAGACGATCGGACCCGTGTAGCCCGGGCTCAGGGAGCGACCGGTGATGGTCATCGGGGGCGTGTCACCGCCGCCGAAGTCGCCAAGGGTCTTGGTCGGGAAGCGCGATCGTGGGTGCTGGCCGCGACGGCACCGTTCCAGGGGGCACCGTTGACCTCGGCCACGGTACCCACGCCGGGACCGTCGTTGCCGGCGGAGATGGCGAAGGAGATACCGGCGGCGCGGGCGTTCAGGGCACCGAGGGAGAGGCTAGCTTCCCAGGGGCTGCCCGGCGGGCTCGAGATGGACTTGTTGAGCACGTCCACGCCATCGAGGATGGCCTGGTCGATGGCGTTCAGCACGTCCGAGCTTGGGCACAGGGGGGCACACACGGAGTAGGCGATGAGGTTCGCGTGGGGGGCCACACCGGAGATGTTCACGGAGAACCCGGTGGGGTTGCCTTCCGCATCGAAGAACGGAACGTCGTCGACGAAGTTACCCGCAGCGGTGCTCGCCACGTGGGTGCCGTGACCGTCCGTGTCCTCGGAAGTGGGCGCGGGCGGGTTCGACCCCTGGGTGAAGTTGTAGCGACCGATCAGCTTGCTCGAGCAGACCAGGTCCGGCGTGTCGAAGCACTCACCCACGTAGACGCCATCGCCGTAGGGGTTGGTGTGCTCGTAGCCGTCCGAGCCCGCTGAGGCGAAGGACGGGTGATCGCCGTTGATGCCGCTGTCGATGATGCCGACGATGATGCCTTCACCGAGGGCAGCCTCGCCGGTGGCTTCACCGCTCCACACCTGCGGGGCGCCGATGAAGTTCGGCCCTGCATCGGTGTCCAGCTGCATCTCCACGCTACGCTCGACCATCGCCACGCCCGATAGGCGCGCGACGCGCTGGGCCTCGGCCTGCGTCATGCGCAGGGAGACGCCGTTGACGGCGGCAACGTAACGGTTGAGCGGCGCTGCGCTGCGGCCGAGCATGCGTGAGGTGCGGCTCAGGAACTTGTCCTGTTGCCCACGCAGGTATTGGACATAAGCGCGGCTGGCGGGGCTGCGAGCGTTCAGCTTGCGCTCCCCGCGGCGCGTATCCACGGCCGTGCGTGCGAGCCCGCGCACTCCGCCCGTGTAGGCGGCGAGAGCAGGCTCGGCGAGGGTGATGATGTAGACGTGTTCGCCGGTGAGGCCCCTTTCGGGCTGGAAGACTCGGCTGCCGACGCGCCCAGCATTGGGTTTGTTGGCAAGCGAGAGCTCCTTCATCTCGACCGGCTTGCTGAGCAAGGACCGCTGGTTGACTCCGTCGACGGACGCGTTTGCGCTACCCGCCATGAGGGTCACCAGCAGGGACGATGCGACGAGCGCCGTCCTGCCTGGCAAGGTCTGCATGGACTATGACTCCCCTAGTATTTTTCAGTTGAGCACGGACCACGCGTGAGGATCACCCGTCGTCCGTGACGGTTGTTCAGATCACCGAGCTTGATGTTGTTAGCGGGCGTCGCAGGCGCGACTCCCGATTCAGCAACCGGAACAACCGGTAGTTAGAACATACTTTTGCCGCGCGCGGTAGGGGGTATTGCGCGAAAGCGCAGTCCTGACGCCTGGTGCGTCGCGACAAGTTGACGGTGCGGGACCTAGGGGTTCGCGTCGGTCGCCGGCGCGCTGGCGTGCAAGCGCCACAACTCTCCGCTGGACGCGTCGCGCACGTAGTCGATGAGCGTGCCATCGAAGTGATAGCCGAGGTGTCGACCGGGCGTCAGAGGCAGGCGCACGACATCCGGCCAGAACACGGCGAGCGCCTCGCCCTGCTCGTCGCGCACGGCGGGGTAGACGATGCCGTCGCTCGCCGCCTCGCTGCGCAAGCGCCAGGCCAGGGCCTGGGAGGGGGCGTAGTTGACCGGGTCCAGGGCGTCGGCGAAGTCAGGCGCGGCGCGCAGATCGTGGAAGCGATGATCGACCTGGGCGATGAGCTCGCGCATCTGTACGAGCCACCCGGGCGCCTGCGCCGTGCTGCGATAGAAGGCGGCGAGGTGATGGGCCGTTTCGGCGACAGCGGTCTGGAAGCGGTTGGCGGCGTACCAGGCACCGTAGGTACCGTCGTGGAAACGGCCGGGGCGGTTCGTACTTACGTGAACGAACGGTGCCATCAGGTAGCTCGCGCCGGGGCCGCTCACGCGTCGTGCAACGGGGACCAGGTCCAGCCGCCCGACGTCGGCGCAGACCCGCGGATTGGTCTTCGCCTCGGCGGCGACGAGCAGGTCCCAATCCTCGGGGTCGGCGATGTCCTCGAACAGGTCGATCGGCGGGTAGCGGGTCGGCACGATGCGCCGCGCCTTGCTCCAACGCACCCGCGAGAGTGGTGGCGTCTCGCCCGAAGAGGATTGCTTCACCCGCGCACGGCGTCGAGGTAGTGACGCACTCTGAACAGGTCGGTTAGGTAACCGCCGAGCATGATGTCCAAGGCGCTGGCGCCGTCGAAGACGGTGTTCGGCTGGCGCACCCAAGCATGGGCGCGAGCCTTATCGGCGAACAGGATGCGCAGCGACTTGTGGATGCCGAGCAGGACGGACATGCGGGTGTTCTGATCGACCGATGCGCGGCCGATCGCGCCTTCCTTCCAGCGCGCGTAGGTACGCTTGGAGAGGCCGCCAAGCAGGATGCACGCCTGAGCATCGCTGACTTGCCAGAGGCGAAACAGATTGACCATGGCGCGCGCCATGGCGGCACTCTCCGCCAGCGTAATGGCGGGACCGTTGTCGAAGGGCGCTAGGCGCGGGATGGACTCGAGCATGGGTCTGATTCGTCACCAGAGATGACACTAGGCAGAAAATATCCAATTCAATGCCAAATGGCAATAGCGGTGCCAGCGCCCCTCGTCGTGGGCGTGCTTCCAGGGCAGCCGCCCCGAAGCTGCGGTCTTCCCGGTGTGGCGCAGACGCCGTCAGTTGCGTTCGTAGAGGGCTTCCAGGGTGGCGGATCCCAGCGAGTTGGCCATCACCATGTAGCCGGTGAGGGCGCCCGAAGGGTCCTCCGGCAGCTCGAGCATCTGAGACAGGGCGTAGACAGTGAATTGGTAGTGATGCACGCCATGGCCCTTCGGAGGGCAGGCACCGCCGAAGGCGGCCACACCGAAGTCGTTCTTGATGTGGCGGCTGCCGGCGGGCGCCGCGTCGCCGCTGGCCGAACCGGCCCCTGCGGGCAATTCAGTCACCGTCTTAGGAATGTTGATGAGCTGCCAGTGCCACCAGCCACTGCCGGTCGGTGCGTCCGGATCGTAGGCCATGATGGCGAAGGCCTCGGTGCCGGCGGGTGCGTTGGCCCAGGACAGTTGGGGTGAGCGATTGCCACCGTCGCACCCGAACCCGGTGAACTCCTGGGCCTTGCCCATGGGCTGTCCTTCGGTGATGTCGGTGCTGGACAAGCTGAACGAATCGGCATGTGCCTGCAGGCACAAGGGCATGGTGATCGCGAGGGCGATCGAGGCAAGCAATGAGCGCATGGGCATCCTCAAGCGGGTAGAGAGGTCATAGGGAACGGGGTGGGGCGATCGCGGTGGCCTGGTGGCTGACCTCTTCGGCGAGGTGAGCAAAGGTGCGCTGAGCGCCCGTTTCGAGTGATGGGTAGCGGCCGCCGTCCACCGTGTCCAGCGCGTCCGTGAGCGTTCGCCAGGTGGCGCGCGACGGTCCCGTCTGCAGAAAGCGGCGTGGCAGGCCGGGTTGGGAACGCGCCACGTGTCCTGCCAGCACCCGGCCGCCGAAGCCAGCGCCGTGCAGCACGTAGAGGGCACCGAGCACCGCGGCATCGTCCTCCAGCCAGGAGGCGTGGAGCGGATCGCGACACGGCCGCCATCCCGATTCTCGCAAGTCGTCGTCGAGGGCGGCGATCGGCGCGCCCAGGTTGAGCTCAGGGTAGGCCCTCAACTCGGCTCGACGAGTCTCCACGGCCGAGAAGAAACGCTGGTAGGCGACGAGAATCGCCAGGTAGGTGGCACGCTCGAGATCGGCGCTCAGCAGCGCGCCGAGCACCGGGTGATGATGCAGGGCGTTGTGCACCTCATCGGTCGCGGCCGCGAGGCGGACACGGACATGGCCGGGACGGTCGTTAGTGAGCACGCGATTCGCACTCCGACTCGCGCCGGGCGCTGGCGACCCCGCGCAGCGCTACGCGGTGGGGATCGGCATCCTGGACTGAGCGAGCAAGCACCGGGCGGCGGTCGTCCTTCTTGTGGTGGCCGGAGGCCGAGGGTTCGATGGTGGGGACACCACCGGTCGAGACATGGTAATCGCGAGGCACGTGTCGGCGTGAACCGGGGTCGCCGCCACGTCGTGCGCGAACCCGATTTTACCCTGCCGGTTATCCGCTCGCATCGTTCCGCGCAGTCGGGGCTCGGTGCACAATTGTTGACGTATCCGTTACGGCGGACGAACGGCGCACAGAGCACGCTTGGCGGCCGCCGCCGCGGGCAATTGCCCTTGGGTCCCGGGGCGATCACGAGGAAGCGGTCGATGCTCAGCCTGCCCAGGCACGCTCTTTAACCAGCCTTTAACTAGGCTCACCTCGGCGCCTGCGCTAAAGTGCGGCCCGACGGCGCTCTCAGACGCCGACCGAGATAACTAGAGACCACACGGGGTTTTCGATGATGAGGTTTGGTCTGTCCGGCGTTCGCTCGATGGCAGCGACGTTTGCTGCGGTACTGCTCGCCTCCCTGTCCGCGCTGGGATCGGCGCAGGCGCAGGAAGCCGGCGCCTACGCGCTCAATCCCGGCGACGTGCTGCGGATCTCCGTGTGGCGGGAAGAGGAGCTGTCGCGCGAGGTGATCGTGCGACCTGATGGTCGCATCACCTTCCCCCTGATCGGTGAGGTCGAGGCCGCCAAGCGCTCCGCCGAAGATGTGCGCACGGCGATAGTCGGCCGACTGGTCGACTTCATCCCGGATCCGGTGGTGACCGTGAGTGTGCTGTCCGCTCAGGGCAACAAGTTCTACGTGATCGGCAAGGTGCCGCGGCCCGGCGAGTACGCCATGGACAGGCCCATGACGGTAATTCAGGCGCTCGCCCTGGCCGGCGGTCTGGCCCAGTTCGCCAACGGCAATCGCATCCAAATCCTGCGCCGCGAAGACGGCGGCCGTCAGCGCGCAATCGCGTTCAAGTATTCCGACGTCGAGTCGGGCGATCGACTGGAGAGCAACATTGAGCTGCTTAGCGGTGATGTCATCGTCGTCCCCTAAAGACTGGGACGACCTGAGCGCGGTGAAGCTGAACGAGCGCCTCGTTCGACTCCTTACCGTCGGCCTCCTTTGCGCCACGGCGGCGCCGGTCAGTGCGGACTCGACGCTCACGGGCAGTCTCACCCAGCGCGGGATTTATGACTCAAGCCCGCGCTTGGCATCCACGGATACGGATTCCGTCAGCGGGTACATCCTCGAGCCGCGGGCCAATCTCGACTTCGTGGGCGAGCGTTGGGATGTCTCCAACGGCCTGCGCCTGACGTTCCCGTTCTACGATAACGATGACTTCAATCTGACGGAGCAGCGCTACGACCTCACGGCCACGCGAGCGCTGCCGCGAGGTGACTTCTCCATCACCGGGACCCTCGAGCGCGGCTCCACCCTGACCAACGGCTTGGTCGACGAGCTCGATGGCATCATCAACGACAACAACGAGCTCATCGCTACCCGTCGCAACAGCGCGATCGTGCGGCCGCAATGGGCGCATCAGCTCACCGAGCGCAACCAGGTGATCATCGGCGGCTCGGCCTCCATCGTCGATTTCGAGGACCGCACCTTCCCAGTCGATGTGGGCGATGGCCGCATCTTCGATGTCGACGCAGCGGGGCAGCTGTCCGACTATCGCTTCGACGGCGCGGACATCACGTTCCAGCGTGCCCTGTCCCAGCGAACGAACGTGTTCGCTACGGCCGCCGTCTCTCGCTTCCGGGCGGACGAGCGCGTGCTGCTCACGGGCTTGTCCATCACCGAGGAGGAAACCTCTAACTTCAGCCGCCAGCTGCAGTTGGGTGTGACCCACGCGTTCAGCCCGACCGTGAGCGGCACCTTCCGCGCCGGTGGCCGGATCGTGGACAGCGAGACCGACATCACCGATCTGCTCTTCGAGACGCCGACGCAGACCCTCGAGGACGACTCCAGCGGCGGTGTCTTCGATGCCGAACTCAACTGGACGCCCGAACGCATGCAGGTCAGCCTGCTCGCCTCGCGTACGATCGCGCCCTCGGGCATCGGCCAGCTCCTCGAGCAGGATCGGGTCTCGCTGCTGATCGTGCGCGAACTGCGCCCAGGCCTCACGGCGCGCCTGCGCGCCGGCTACATCGAGCGCAGCCGCGTGGCGGGCGGAGTGCCCTTCGACCGCGAGGTGGTGCGCGTGGACCCCACCTTGCGCTGGCGCTTTCGCGAGCACTGGGCGGTGGCTGCCGGCGCCCGCTACGCCAGCGTGCGTGATGCCAACGGCGATGAGCGAGACGGTGTGCGCCTGTTCGTGAATCTGATCTACGACTTCAGCAGATCGCCGATTTTCCGATAACGATATCAGGGCGTTAGCGCGACAGCGCGGACGCCACCCCAGCTTCCATTCAGTAGGAGATGCACAACCGTGCAGCAGGAGTCATCCGCGCCGCCGCCGCTCGAGAACCAGATCGCCCAGCTCATGGCCGCTCTGCGCCGCCGCCGCTGGCCCTTCCTGGCCGCCTTGGTGTGCGGCGTGCTGCTAACGCTGTTCGTCGCGCTGGTGTGGCCGGCCACCTATCGCTCGATGGCCACGATCTACGTAGAGCCCTCGGACATGACCGCGCAGACCGACGCCGCCGAGGAGCTGCCCGCCCGGCAGATCGCCCGGGTCACCCAGCGGGTCCTGACCACGGAGAAGCTGGCGCCCTTGCTGCGTGAGGTGCGCCTGTACGACAGCGAGGACCTCTCGCTGAGCGAGCGGGTGGACAAACTTCAGCAGAACTTCACCCTCGAGCAGTTCACCGCCGAGAGCGTCGACTCGCGCGGTCGCCCTACCGAGTCGGTCGTGACCTTCTCCCTCGCCTTCGACGATCCCGTGCCGACCACGGCGCAGCGGGTCGTTGGGCGCCTGGTCAGCCTGTACGAGCGGGAGAACATACTTATCCGCGAGTCTCGCTTCAGCGAACGTGCGCGGTTCCTCGGTAGTGAGGCGGGTCGCATCGAAGAGCAGATCCAGGCCCTAGAGCAGCAGCTCGCCCAGTTCCGCGCGGTCAACGAGGGCTCGCTCCCGGGCTCGTACGAGAGCAACAGTCAATTGCTGGCTCGGGTGGAGGCTGCGCGCCTGGAGACCGATCGTCGCCTGGCCGCGCAAGAGCAACGCATTATCTACCTAAGGGCGGAGTTGGCCACCGTGGCGGATCAACTCGCCGGCAGCGGTAGCCAGCGAGGGTTGTTACCCCGCGAGCAGCTGGTCGAGGCAGAGTCCCAGCTACGCTTGCTGAGTTCACGCTACGGCGAGAGTCACCCGGACGTCGTGGCCATGCGCCGGCAGGTGGAAGCCCTGCAGCGGGCTATCGAAAGCGGTCGCCTCGCTGACGAGGGCCCGGAGTTGGCCTCTGCCCGGGCGGAGCTGGCAGCGGCTCGCGAGCGCTACACGGACAACCACCCCGAGGTGGTTCGCCTGCAGCAGCAGGTGGCGGAGCTGGAGTCGCAGGCTGCGCAGGCCGGCGGCGCCGATGAGCTGCTCACGGACACGGAGATTCGCCTGCGGGCGGACCTTGCCACCGCGATCGCGGACGTCAACACCCTGCAGACCTCGAGGCAGGAGCAGACTCGGCAGATCGCCGAACTGGAGGCGGCCATCTCGCGCCTGCCCCAGGTGGAGCTGAACTACAGCACTATCAGCCGGGATCTGAGCAACCTGCAGAGCCAGTACCAGTCGGTGAAGGCCCAGGAACTCGACGCTCGCGTGGCCCAGCAGGTGGAGGAACAGCGACGCGGACAGCGTTTCGTGACCATCGAGGATCCGTCGCTGCCCTTCGAGCCCTACTCGCCTAATCGAGGGGCGATCCTGTTCCTCGGCCTGGTGATGAGCCTCTTCCTGGCGATTTTCCTCGCCGCGACGCTGGAGGCGTTGGACAGCACCGTGCGCGGTCGCAACGGGGTGATCGACGTGTTCGGTGACGCGCCCCTTGCCAGTATTCCCGTGATCGGGGCAACGCCCGCCATGACCGCCGGCGCGCGTTCGCAGGTGGCCTTGTTGACCGCGGCGGGTGTGTTCGCGGCGCTCCTCATCGGGCTCGCCCTCGTGCACGTGCTGATCGTGGAGCTGCCCACCCTGTGGGGGGTACTGACCCGGAGCATCGGCCTGTGAGCCTGCATGATCCACACAACGTGCTTTCACCGCGCTGGGCGCGGCTTCGTGAATCGGAAGTGAGCTGATGGAAAAGATCAAAGAAGCGCTCGACCGCGCACGTCGCGAGCGTAACGCCAACCAAACGGTAGCCCCGCGTCGGGTCGAGCGCACGGAGCCGACCTCCGGCGGGCAGCCGGCCGCCGCGGTGCGCTACACGCAGACCCGCGTCATCGGCACCGATGCCCAGGTGTTGGAACGCAACCGCATCGTCGCCCATCGCGACCGCGATCCTGGCGCCGATGCCTTCCGCATGCTGCGCACGCGGGTGCTGCAGTCGATGCGCTCGCATCGCTGGAACTCCCTGGCGGTGACCAGCCCGGGACCGGGGGAGGGCAAGTCCGTCACCGCTTTGAACCTGGCGATCAGCCTCTCCCGCGAGGTCAACCACACGGTGCTGCTGGTGGACCTGGATCTGCGACGCCCGAGCGTGCATCGCCTGCTCGGCTTCGAGAACGAGATCGAGGTGGGCATCGCCGACTACATGTTCTCCGAGCTGCCCCTATCGCAGGTGTTGGTCAATCCGGGCATGGATCGGCTCGTGATCCTGCCGGGTCGCGAAGGGCAGGAAGACGCCTCGGAGATGCTCTCCGCACCGAAGATGCATCAACTCATCGATGACATCACCCATCGCTATCCCGAGCGTCTGGTGATCTTCGATCTTCCGCCCGTATGCACCACGGACGACGTGCTCGCCTTCTCGCCCCTCGCCGACGCCTTCCTCCTGGTGGTGCGCGATGCGGGTACCCGCCAGCAGGAGTTGCGCCAGGCGGCTGAGCTGCTGAAGGACGTCAACCTGGCCGGCACCGTGCTCACCATGACCGACGGCGTGGCGGGCTACCCCTTGTGAGCACCCCGGGCCTCTCGTGGCGCCACGGGTCGGGGGTAACGCCCGATGTATGAGGCCTACTACGGCTTCTCCGAGAAGCCGTTCTCCCTGCTGCCGGACCCCGACTTCCTCTACCTCGGCGCCAAGCATCGCGCGGCGCTCACGATGCTTCAGTACGGCCTGATGAGCAACGCCGGCTTCACCGTGGTGACCGGTGAGATCGGCTCGGGCAAGACCACGCTCATCCGCCAGGTGCTGAACGAGATCGAGTCGGACATGACGGTGGGTCTGATCACCAACACGCACGAGTCCTTCGGTGAGCTCCTGCAGTGGGTGCTGATGGCCTTCAACCTGGAGTACAAGAACCTCGACAAGGTCGAGATGTACGAGCTGTTCATCAACTTCGTGATCGAGGAGTACGCCCAGTCGCGGCGCACCGTGTTGATTATCGATGAAGCGCAGAACCTCAGCGTGGAGACGCTCGAGGAGCTGCGCATGCTCTCCAACGTCAACGCCGACAAGAATCAGGTGCTGCAGCTCATCCTGGTAGGGCAGCCGCAGCTGCGCGACAAGCTTCGCAAACCCGAGCTCACCCAGTTCGCCCAGCGCATCCTCATCGCTCACCACCTGGATACGCTCAGCGTCGATGAGGCGCACGCGTACATTCGCCATCGCCTGCAGGTGGTGGGGGGAGATCCGGAGCTGTTCGACGAGAAGGCGCGCAAGCTGCTCTGGTACCACAGCCAGGGCGTGCCGCGGGTGATCAACTCCCTGTGCGATGTAACCCTCGTCTACGGCTATGCCGCGAACCTCTCGCAGATCGATGAGGGTCTGGTGAAGGAGGTGGTTCGGGACCGCAAGCAAGGGGGCATCTTCACCGGTGGCGACGAGCAAGAAGCAGTCGGCTAGGGCCGCGCCCCGCTTGGCGCTGGCCGGCGTTCTGGCCTGGCTGGTCGGGGCCGCGACTTCGTGGGCGGCCTTCAGTCCGCACGAGGTCGCCGTGATCGCCAATGCGAACGATCCCCTTAGCCTGCGCCTCGCTCAGCACTACGTGGAGGAACGGGGCATTCCGCCCGACCAGTTGATCGAGGTGGCGCTACCGCCGGATCAGCCCCGGGTGAATGCCGATCGCCTGACGCGTATTCGCAGGCAGGTGCTGGCGCAGACGCCGGCCCACGTGCAGGCCTACGTGCTGGCGTGGATGCGACCCTATCGGGTGAAGTGCATGTCCATGACGACGGCCTTTGCGGCCGGTTTCGACGAGCAGTGGTGTGCCAAGCCCTGCGGGCAGACGCGACGCTCGGCGTACTTCGACAGCGACAGCGCGATGCCCTGGCAGGACCACGGTATCCGTCCCGCCATGCTGTTGGCGGCGCGGAATGAGAAAGAGGGGCGGGCCCTGGTCGAGCGTGGGCGCGCCGCGGACGGCACCCAGCCCACGGGCACGGGCTACCTGGTGCAGACCAGCGATCGCCGGCGCAGTGTGAGGGCGGTCGCCTTTGATGACCTGGTGACCGAGTGGACTGGCACCCTACGCCTTCGCCACGAGCGAACGGATGCCCTGCGTGGACGCGACGACGTGCTCTTCTACTTCACGGGCGCCAAGGAGGTGGCGGGGCTGAAGAGCAATCGTTTCCTCCCCGGCGCCGTCGCCGATCACCTCACCTCGAGCGGAGGCCGCTTGGACGACAGCCCTCAGATGAGCGCCCTGCGCTGGCTCGAAGCCGGGGCGACGGCGAGCTACGGCACGGTGGCAGAGCCCTGCGCCTATCGAGAGAAGTTCCCCGACCCCGCCGTGCTCCTGCGCCGTTACCATGGCGGTGAGAGCCTGATCGAGGCGTACTGGAAGAGCGTGGCGATGCCGGGGCAGGGCATCTTCATCGGCGAGCCGCTCGCGCGGCCGTTCACGAGCATGGGCGATCAATCCTGATGATGGACCTCATCAACGAACACGGCATCCAGCTCGCCTTCGGCCTGCTCGGCGCGCTGTCGGTGTTCGTGGCGAGCTACGCGCTGCCCGAACGTTACCCGATCGCGTTGCTGGTCCTGATGCTGCCGTTCCAGCTCATTGCCTCGCGCTACGGCACCCTCAACGTGGGGATGGTGTACCTCACATTTGCCGCGTTCTTGTTCCAGGGGCGCCTGCGCGAGGTGCCCTATCTGTTGCCCACCAGCTTGGTGGTGCTGGCCTACCTGCTGTCAGTGGCCACCAGCATCCCCTCCACCTACGGGCAGCAGGTGATTTACCTGTTCAACGTCTTCTCCGGGTTCGCCTTCTTCTATCTGCTGTTCAATCACTTTCGGCGCTTCCCGGATCCGCAGTTCGTGCTCAAGCTCCTGATCGGACTGGACGTGGCCGTATTGCTGTTCTTCGCCGTTCAGATCACCCTCGGGTTCGATGCGGTGAACGTGTTCGGCGTCTCCGAGTGGTCCGTCGGGCGCAACCTCGAGGACAAGGGACGCTTGCTGGGGCCCTTCGGCCCGGCGGGACCGAACGCGGGTTTTCTGGTCCTGCAGTGTCTGATCCTGGGCTACGCCTTGATGCGTTTGCCGGGCCTCACCACGCGCGCGCTGCTCGTGGCGTTGCTGTTCGCCAACGTGGCGATGCTGATCGCGACGGGCTCGCGGGGCGGCTTCCTGGCGCTGATCTTCGGGGCTGCGATGTTCCTCATCGTCTTCCGCCGCACCCTCGGCGCCGCCAGGGTCATCACCGCGTTCGCGGCGGGGGCGGTCTCGGTGGTGATCGCCGGCTTGATCATCGTCACCTACACGCCCTTCGACACGCTGTTCACCCGCCTCGCGGGTACGGAGTTCCAGGGGCTGGTGCCGGATAGCCGCAGCGGGTGGTTCGAGGTGATCGAGCGTATCCCCGATGCGCTCACCTTCGGCCACGGACCGCGCATCGTGCTCGAGTACATGACGCCAAGGTTTCTGCGCGAGGTGTACATCGGCTATCCCCACAACCTCTACCTGTTCCTGCTCTACTCCTTGGGGCTGGTAGGGTTCATCGCTTGGATGGCCTGGTTCGCGACCGCGGGCCTGCATTGGTTGCGCGCTTCGCGGTGGGAGCGTGCCCAGGACATGGCGTCCGAGTTTCCGCGCCTGGGGGTGGTGGTGTTGCTCACCTTCCTGTTCGACTCGATGAAGATCGAGTTTCTGCGCTTCCAGGTGGTGGACTACCAGCACTACGTCTTCACCTTGCTGGCCATCTTCTCCGCCTTCAGCGTCCACTCCCTGCAGCGCTATCGCCAGCCGGTGACCACGCGACTGGCGGCGCGACCCGCAGTGGCCGGTGGCGCGGGTGCGCTTTCGCCGGCGGGCGCCCTCGGCCGCACGCCCACGGCGGGCTGAGCCATGCCCCGCATCTGCTTCGTGGGGTTGGACAACTACCCCGTCCTCAACCCTCGCGCGGGAGGGGATTACTTCGGCGGGGAGTCCGTTCAGCAGACCTTGCTGGCGCGCGCCTACGTTGCCGCGGGATGGGACGTGCACATGCTCGTCAAGGATCACGGGCAGGCCGCGGATGAGGTGATCGACGACATTCGCGTGCACACCGCCTACGACGAGCGCGCGGGCTTTCCCGTGCTGCGCTTTCTCCATCCACGGGCGAGCGGCATCCTGCGCGCCCTCGTGGCCGCGGACGCCGATGTGTACTACCAGTCGTGTGCGGGGATGATCACCGGACTGACGGCCTGGCACGCCGCGCGCCACGGACGACGCTTCGTGTTTCGGGTGGCCCACGACACAGACTGCATTCCCGGCCAACAGCTGATTCGCTTCTGGCGTGACCGCAAGCTCTACGAGTACGGACTCAAGCGCGCCGACTTCATCTCCGCCCAGGGCGAGCATCAACGCGAGCTCTTGCGCGAACACTATGGCCTCGAGAGCACGCCGATTCCGATGGCTGTCGAGTTGCCAGGCGAGGCCCTCGATGGCGAGCGCGACGTGGACGTCCTCTGGGTGAACAACCTGCGCGACTTCAAGCGACCGGAGCTCGTGCCCGAGCTGGCCAGAGCCTTGGGGCGCTGGCAACTGGCGATGATCGGCGGTGCCGTGCCCGGCTTCGCGCCCCTCTACGATGAGGTACGAGCACAGGCCGAGCAGATCCCCAACCTGGCGATGCTCGGCGCCGTGCCGTACCACGAGGTCAACAGCCAGTTCGCCCGTGCGCGGGTGTTCGTCAACACCTCCGATAGCGAGGGCTTTCCAAACTCCTTCCTGCAGGCGTGGATTCGCGGCGTGCCGGTGGTGAGCTTCTTCGATCCCGATGGACTGATCGCCCGCCACGGCTTGGGGCTAGCCGTAAGTGGCGACGTGCACACCATGGCGCGGGAACTCGATGCGCTGCTGGCTGATCCTCCAACCCTGCGGGCCATGGCGGAGCGATGTCGGAACTTCGCGCTGGCCCATTACGCGCCTGCGGCGGTGGTGGAGCGACACCTGAGTACCGGGGCAACGCCAGGCGACCGGGGGGCTGATGCGACTCACGCGCGCTCGTCGCTGTCGCTGCCCACCTCCTGACCGCTCGCGCCCATGAGCCCGTCCAACGGACCGTCACCGATTCTCCTGCTGCTGCCCTCCCTCGTGCGTGCCGGGGCGGAGACCCAGGCCATCAGCTTGGCCAACGGACTCGCTCGCCAGGGCTTCGCCGTGCATCTGGCCACCTTCGGCGAGAACCTGGATCAGCTCGAGGAGATCGACCGCACTCAGGTGGTGTTCCACCGACTGCAACGTCGCGGGCGCTTCGGGTGGTCCCTCGTCTGGGAACTCGTGCGCCTCATGCGCACGCATCGCTTCGCGGTGATCCACTGCACCTTGCAGATCTCCCTGTTCTACGCGTCCCTCGCGCGGTGGTTGAGTCCGTTGCGGGGCAGGCCCGAGTTGGTGGTGGCGCTGCACACGACCCAGAACCTATCCGCCCGCGAGGAACGTTTCGATCGCTGGCTCTACCGGCCTCTGATCGCCCGCTGCGCCCGCGTGGTGTTCGTCTGCCGCGCGCAGGCGACCCATTGGATCGAGCGCTTCCCGGAGCTCGCACCTCGCGCGGCAGTGGTCTACAACGGCGTGGATGCCGAGCGCTTTGCACCGGCACCGGCGCACGAAGCGGCGGCGCGTGCCCTGCGCGCCACCCTAGGCATCGAGGAGGACGCGCCGGTGCTGATCTGCGTCGCGCGCTTGCGGCGAGAAAAGGGGCATCTGCTGCTGCTGCGAGCCCTCGCCGAGCAACCTCATCGCGGGCTACACCTGGTGCTGGCAGGCGATGGGGAGATGCGCGAACAGATCGAGGCGCAGCGGCGCAGCCTCGCGCTCAGCCGGTGGGTGCATCTGCTCGGCGACGTGCAGGACACGCGGCCGCTCTACGCCCTGGCCGATGCCAGCGTGCTGGCCTCGACCAGCGTCGAGACCTTCTCCATGGCGATGTTGGAATCCCTGGCCATGGGCACGCCGATGATCGCCACGCGGATGGGTGGAATGGGCGAGGCGATCGAGGCAGACCGGACCGGCTGGCTGGTGCCGCCGGGCGATGTGCCCGCGTTGAGCGAAGCACTGGGGGCCCTAGCGGCGGACCGACCCAAGGCGGCTCGCCTGGGTGCGACCGGGCGCGATCGGGTGTGCGAGTCGTTCACCGTACAGGCGATGATTCGCGACACGGCCGCCCTCATCGAACAGGTGGCGCCGACCACCGCGCCCGCCAGGTGATCGCATGAACGCACCGACCCCGCCCACCACACGCGTGCGCATCTTCTACCCATCCGATCCCTTAGGCACGGTGCCGGGGGGTATCGAAACCTTTATCCGCGGATTGATCGGGTGGGCGCCGGAGGACATCGAGTTCAGCGTCGTAGGGCTGACCACGGATGCCCAAACCCGGCCCGTCGGGCGCTGGCTCAGTTGCCAGCTGCGGGGCAACACCTATCGCCACTTCGCCACCTACGCCGTGGACGACCCCTCGCGTCAGCCGCGCGTGCCTGCGACGGTCCGCTACCTCGCCGCGCTCGCGCCGCGTCGGGGCCTGGTGGATCGCAGCGCTTACGACGTGGCCGAAGTGCATCGCCTCGAGCCCGTCGCCCTGCTGCCGCGGGGAACGCAGATCAGCGCGATCCTGCACCAGGACAGCGCGGTGCTCTACGACCGCGGGAGCGACATCCGCTGGCGCCATCTGCCCGGGCTGTACTTCGCCCTGGAGTCGCGCCTGATCGCTCGGACCGCCAGCGTCTTCAGCGTGTTTCAGAGCGCTGTGGACGGGTTCAAGCAACGCTATCCGACCCTTGCCAGTCGCGTGCGATTCACGCCCACCTGGTTCGATAGCGATCGCTTCGCCGTGCCGCAGCTCGCCGTCCGAGGCGAGGCTCGACAGGCGCTGTGCCAGCGCTTGGGATTAGGTGAGAACGCCGCGCTGATGGTGCAGGTAGGGCGGCTGGAGTCGCAGAAGGAGCCCGCCCTCGCGCTGCGTACACTGGCGCGCCTGGCGCAGAACGACGACGGTCGAGAGTGGGGTCTGGTCTACGTGGGGGACGGCAGCCTGCGCCAGCAACTGGAGACGACTGCCCGATCTCTCGGCGTGGCCGAGCGCGTGCACATCACTGGCCTGCTGCCGCCGGAGGCGATCGGCGCCTACCTGCACGGCGCTGATGTGTTCCTGCTTCCCTCACGCTACGAGGGGATGCCGATCGCCCTGCTGGAGGCGATGGCCACCGGCCTGCCCGCCGTCGCCAGCGACGTCGGGGAAGTGCGACGCGTGTTACGCGATGGGGTAAACGGGTGGGTGATCCCGACCCACGAACGCAGCGCGGAGCACTTCGCTGCGGCCGTGGCCCGGGTGATGACCCTGTCCGCCTCAATGCCCCGCGAACGCTTGGATCAGGCGTGTGTCGAAGCCGTGACGCCCTACGCCCCTGAGCGTGTGCTCGGCCCCCTTTATGACAACTATCGCGAGCTCCGCCAGAGCGCCTGAGGCGGGGGCAACTGGTAGAATCGACGAGCTCAAGGACAGGGTTCGCCAACTACGACGGTGCGCCAACGCGGCGCCCTGACACGTGCAACGGCAAGGACGACATGGTTTCCATCTCCAACGATGCAACGCTCGCTTCCGGCCCTCCGGTGCCACCCGCCTCATCGGGCGACGGCCTGCCCCTGATGTCCACCCTGGCGTGGGTGACCCTGGGTGTGCTGCTGGCCGCCCTGGGGCTGATCTTCTTCGACGGCCTCGCGTTCATGGTCGACGAGTGGTCACGCGAGGAGTACAGCCACGGTTACCTCATCCCGATCATCGCTGCCGCCATGGTGTGGCGCGAGCGGCGCGCCCTCAGCAGCCTCGCCTGGTCAGGTAGCTACCTAGGGCTTTTGGTGACCTTCGCCGGGCTCGGCCTGTTCCTGCTGGGCGAGCTCAGCACACTCTACGTACTCATCCAGTACGCCTTCCTGCTCACCCTCACCGGCGTGTGCCTGGCGATCTTCGGCGTGCGCGCGATGCGCTACCTGTGGGTGCCGCTCGTCTACCTGTTCTTCATGATCCCCCTGCCGAATTTCCTCTACGCCAACTTGAGCCAGCAGCTGCAGCTGATCTCCTCGGCGCTCGGGGTGGCGGTGATTCGCCTGTTCGATATCAGCGTGTTCCTCGAGGGTAACGTGATCGATCTGGGCGTCTATCAGCTGCAAGTGGTGGAGGCCTGCAGCGGCCTTCGCTACTTGTTCCCACTCATGAGCTTCGGGTTTCTCTGCGCCTACCTGTTCAAGGCGCCCGCGTGGCAGCGGGTGCTGGTGTTCCTGTCCTCGATTCCACTCACGGTGCTCATGAACAGCATTCGCGTGGGCATCATCGGTGTGCTGGTGGAGTACTTCGGCATCGAGCAGGCGGAGGGCTTCCTGCACTACTTCGAGGGCTGGGTCATCTTCATGGCCTGCGTCGGCATGCTCTTCGCGGGCATGTGGTTGCTGGCGCGCTTCACCGGCGGCGGTCGTTCCTTCAACGACGTGTTCGTGGTGGATCTCGGGGAGCCTGCCGAGCGAGGCCTCGACCACCAGCGCCTGGCGCGTTCGGCCACCGTAGCGACCGTGGCGGTGGTGGTGATGGCCGTCTTCACCCTGTCGCTGACCGCCCGCGAGGAGGTGGTACCGCCGCGGGCGGAGTTTACGAGCTTCCCCCTGCGCTTGGGCGATGGCTGGGTCGGGCGCAGCGAGCGCCTGCGCCCCAACATCCTCAAGGTGCTGAAGCTCACGGACTACGCGCTTATCAACTACACCAGCACCAGCGAGCGGGCGCCGGTGAATCTCTACTCGGCGTACTACGCGTCTCAGCGTAAGGGCGCATCGATCCACTCGCCGCGCTCCTGCCTGCCAGGTAACGATTGGATCATCAACGACTCGCGGGTGGAGGAGGTCGACCTGCGCATCCCCGGCGAGGCGCCCGTGCGGGTCAACCGCGTGCTGATCCAGAAGGAGCGCTCCCGCCAGCTCGTCTACTACTGGTTCGATCAACGCGGCCGTTCGCTGACCAATGAGTACGCGGTGAAGTGGTACCTGCTGTGGGACGCCCTGCGCCTGAACCGCACCGATGGTGCCCTGCTGCGCCTGACCACGCCGATCCTCGAGAGCGAGACGCCGGAGCAGGCGGAGGCTCGCTTGCAGGGGCTCCTGCGTGAGGTGAGCTTGCGCTTCGATCAGTACCTGCCGGACTGAGCACGGGCCCGAGCGAAGACGAGTCGAGATGAGCCTCTTTACCTCCTTCCTGTTTGCCCTGATGACGAGCATGCTCCTGGTGCCCGTCCTCCAACGCTATGCGGGAAGGCTGGGACTCATCGACACCCCGGACGCGCGTAAGGTCCACGAGCGTCTGGTGCCGCGCAGCGGCGGAGTGGCCATCGTCGCCGGCGCGCTCCTGCCCATCGTCCTGTGGGCACCGGCGGACTCCCTGCTCGCCCACCTGATGCTCGGGGCGATGGTGATCGTCCTGTTCGGCTTGTTCGACGATCGTCAGGAACTCGACTACCGCTTGAAGTTTGCGGGCCAGGCGCTGGCCGCCCTCATCGCGATGCGCGGGGGGCTGCTGATCGAGGTCTGGCCCTTTGTGGGCATCGATCCGGTGCCGGCGTTCCTGTCCTATCCCACCACGTTCCTCTTCCTGATCGGCGTGACTAACGCGATCAACTTCTCGGACGGCCTCGACGGGTTGGCGGGCGGTATCTCCCTGGTCACCTTGGGCGCGATCGCGTTCATCGCGGGCACGCCGGCGGGGCAGAACGTCACCCAGACCGCCTTGGAACTCATGGTGGGCGATGCGGAGCAGGGCCGGCACATCGCCCTCTACGCCATCGCCATCATCGGCGGCTTGTGCGGCTTCCTGCGCTACAACAACTACCCTGCGCAGATCTTCATGGGCGACACGGGTAGCCAGTTCCTCGGTTTCATGACGGCGGGCCTCGCCATCGCCCTGACCCAGCACTTCGACACGGCGCTCAATCCCGCCATCGTGGTGCTGCTCTTCGGTCTGCCGATTCTCGATACCTTCTCGGTGATGATCTGGCGTATACGCACCGGCCAGTCGCCGTTCCGCCCCGACCGCAAGCACTTCCACCACCGCCTGCTCGATATGGGCTTCAAGCACTACGAGGCGGTCTCGACCATCTACGTGGTGCAGGCCGCGCTCGTGCTGTGCGCCCTGGCCGTGCGCTTCAGTGCGGATATCGTTGTGGTGAGCATCTACGTGCTCGCCTGCGCCGTGATCGTGGTCGGCTTTCGCGTGGCGAGGGTGACCGATTGGCGCCTGCGCGAAGCGCCCAAGCCTGGGGAGTTCGTTGAGCGGCGCAACCTCTGGCTGCGCGGCATGCCCTGGCTGCATCCGGTGAGCGTCTCGATGGTGGAGGCAGGTTTCGCGGCCCTGGTGGCCTTAGCGGCGTTCTCGCCCCTGGGTTTTGCGCCGGGCGTGGGCCTTGCGAGCATCGTGGCGGGGGTGGGCTTGCTGCTCACGCTGCGCTTGAGTGGGCGTCGTCGTCGGCTGTTGCGGCGAATCACGCTCTACGGCGCTGCCGTGCTGGCCGTGTTCGTGCTCGAGACGGCGGATGCGGGCGGCGTAGGCATCGTGCCGAAGCTCTCGGTGAACATCCTCACCCTGGCCCTGGTGGGGGCGCTGGTGGTGGCGATTCGCGTGACTCGGCGTAGCCGCTTCAGCACGTCTCCCCTGGATATCCTCATCCTGCTCTTCGTGGTCGTGGTGCTACTGCTGGGCGCGGACGGTGCGACCCCGCTGGCCCCGGTGGGCGCCGTGCTCGATCAGGACCAGGCGGTCGCTCGCCTCGCCGTGCTCTTCTACGCCACAGAGTTGTTGAGCAGCAAAGGCAATCGCTACCTGAACCTCCTGAGCGGAGCGGCCGGCAGTTGCCTGCTGCTGATTGGATTGCGCGCACTCCTGCTGGGCTGACCGACGGAGCGCGATGACGCGCACACGGTGCGCCTGCGGTAGACTCTCGCGCCAACGTGGGGCGCATCCCGACAACTAAACTTCGAGGAAAACCATGAGAACCCTGCTGCCCGTGCTGACGGCCTTGCTCGCGGCCATGCTGCTAACTGCCTGCGGTAGTGCCGAGGATCGTGCCGCGAAGTACATCGATCGCGCGCAGGAGTTCTTCGACGAGGGCGACCTCGTCAAAGCCCGGCTGGACTTGCGCACGGCGGTCAAGATCGATCGCGACAACATCGAGGCGCGCATGTTGCTTGCGCGAATCTCAGAGCAGAATCGCAACTACCGGGCGATGTACAACCATCTGCAGCGGGTGCTTGCCATCGATGAGGGCAACATCGATGCCCGGGTGAAGCTCGGCATTTTGCAGCTCGGTGCCGCCAGCCAGACACCCGAGGCGATCGAGCAGGCACGGGAGAACGTCGCCGAGGCCGTGGCGTTGGCGCCGGACAATCCCGACGTGCAGGTGCTGCAGGCCTCCCTGACGCGTTTCGACGGCGATCTCGCCGGGGCGACTGAGCAGATCACCCAGGTGCTGGCCGATCATCCGGACAACGTCCCGGCCCACTCGCTGTTGTTTTCGCTGCTCTACCAGCAGGGACAGGTGGACGAGGCCTTGGCTGCGCTCGATGAGGGGATCGGCCTGAATCCGTCGGCGGCGGCGCTGCACCTGTTTCGCCTGCAGGCGCTGCAGAACCTGGAGCGTTGGGAGGATGTGGAGTCGGGGCTGAATTCGCTCATCGAGCAGTTCCCCGAGCGCAACGCGGTGCGCTATCAGCTGGCCAACTTCTACGTCCAGCGAGGCCGCGAGGACGAGGCCGAAGCGGTGCTGGAAGCCCTGGTCAGCGATGACCCGGAAGACAGCACGGCCAAGCTCGAGTACGCCGAATTCCTTGCCAACCGACGTGACCCGGCAAAGGCCGAGGCCGCCCTGAAGTCCTACGTCGCGGCGGAACCCGACGTTCAGGCGTTTCGCTTCGCCCTGGCGACCCTGTACCAGGCGCAGGGGCGAAACCCCGAGGCAATCGAGGTCTTCGAGAGCGTCGTCAGCAGTGCCGACGACGCGGAGGATCGCGCGACCGCCCGCAACGAACTGTCCAAGCTCTACATGCGCGAAGGGCGAATGGACGAGGCCCGCCCGTTGATCGAGGCCGTCCTCGAGGATTCGCCGGGGGATCCGGAGGCGTTGATCCTGCGCGCAGGTCTCGCCTTACAGGACGGTCAGGTGGAGGATGCCATCACCGATCTGCGCGCTGCCCGCCGCAACGACCCCGACTCACGCCGCGCGCTCACGTTGCTGGCCCAGGCGCACGCGCAGGCGGGCGACAGCGTTCTGGCCGAGGAGCGTCTGCGGGATCTGCTGGCGGCTCACCCTGGCGACGCCTTCGCCCGCGACCGCCTGGCCGGCGTCCTGTACGGACGCGAGCAGTTTCGTGATGTCCACACGCTGATCCGCAGGGCCGACGAGGCCGGTGCGCCGCCCAGTGAGACGAGCGTGCGTCTGCTGGCGGAGGCGCTGATGCGCGATGGCCGCCCAGCGGAAGCGTTGAGCGTGGCGAATGAGATCGTCGCGGCGGCCGGCGCCAGCAACGTCGACCAGGCGCGCCTCGGCCATTACCTGGCCGGTCGCGCCCATCTCGCCGCGCGCGACTACGAGTCGGCGCTCGTCTCCTACCGCGAAGCCGCGGCGCTCGGCGAGATGACCGCCGATGTGCTCTCTGGCGTGGTGACCGCCCTGGTGGAGCTCGAGCGACCGGACGAGGCGCTCACCGAGCTCGACGCGTATCTCGAGGACCACCCCCAGGACTTCGCAGGGCTCACGCTCAAGGGCCAGGTGCTGAGCCGGAGCCAGCGCATGGAGGAGGCCCGCGAAGTGCTGGAGCAGTCGCTCACCGTGCGCAACGACGTGTGGCCGACCTACCGCGATCTCATCTCCGTAAACGTGGCGCTGGACGACGTACCCGCGGCCATCGACGTGGCTGACCGCGGTTTGGTGGTGGCGCCGGACAACGCTCAGTTGCGCTTGATCAAGGCTCAACTGTTGGAGCGCGAGACGGCTTACCTGGCGGCGATCGCCGAGTACGAGTTGATCCTCGAGACGGATCCGTCCTCCCTGGTCGCGATCAACAACCTGGCCTCCCTGGTCGCTGATCACCAGCGCACGGCGGAGCGTCTGGACTACGCGTCACAGCTGGCCCGCCCCCTGCGCACGCAGTCCAACGCCGTCTTTCTCGACACTGTCGGCTGGCTCGCCTACCGCTTGGAGAACTACACCGAGGCTCGGTCATTCCTCGAGCAAGCGGTGCGTACGGCGCGCGCAGAGCCGCGCTATGCGCAGGCGCTGCCCCAGCTTCGCTACCACCTTGGGATGATCTACGTGGCGATCGGTGAGTCGTCGCTGGCGCGCACAGAGCTGGAGGCCTCGATCGCTGAGGATGGCGTGAACTTCGTCGGCGTGCAGGAAGCCCGGGCCACCCTGTCGCGACTGTAAGAGAGGAGTTGCTGAACGATGAACACACTTAGGTGCATTCGCGCCGGTCTGCCGATCATGCTCACGGCCCTGACGCTTGGCCTACCCGGGCTGAGCCTGGGCCAAGCTTCCACCTCCCCCGCCAACGGGGAGGCGCGCGACGATGCGGACACGCGTGCGGGCTTCCGGGTGTACTTCGAACCTCTGCGCATCTGGCTGGAGCCGGACGTCTTCTGGTATCGCTGGGCCGATCAGAACAAGGCCTTCCTTTGGAACGGCGCCGCACAGGCACCCGAAGGGCCGGAGGTCGAGGACGGCCAGATGTTCATCTTGGAGAGCGAAGCGGGACCGTGCCTGCTCGTGCGCAAGAACAAGCGTTGGCGCCAGGCGGGCATCGTCTACGGGTGGCCCGAGCGTCTGCGCAACTACGGCGGTTGCGCCAGCCTTACGCCGGCCGAATAGGGCGCTTAGCTTCGGGGGCGGTGCGGGTCGTCGTCCCCGTGCTCCTCCACCACCTCGAATTCCCCCTCCACCACGTCTCCGCCGCCCGCACGAGGCGGCGGGCGAGGCCTGCGGCTCGGGCTGGGGCCATGGGGGCTACCGCTGGCGCGGAGCTTCCGTTGGTGCCACCAAAACCACACGCGAAAGGCGACGGCAGCCACCAGGGCGATGGCGAGTACAGCGGTGATCACGAAGGCCCCGAAGATGAGGCTGATGGCCAGCACACCGACCGCTGCCACCATGCCCACGGCTCGCGCCAGGAAGGCCCCTGGTCCTCCTGCCGGCGCGCCACCTTGGGCTTGGCGCTGACTCTCTATAAATCGTTGAAAATCGTTCATGGTCACTCCTCGGGGGAGGGGGGCGGCGGTGCCTCTCGGCCGGCGCTCGCGGGCGGATCCAGGGGGTTGTGGGCCATCTGACCGTCCTCACGCAGCGGCGGGTAGGGCAGGGCGCGCTCGTTGCAGCGCCTCGCGATATGCGGATAGGCCCACTCGAACAGGGTTTTGATGTACTGCTCTGCAGGCAAGCGACTGGGGCCGTCGTACAGGCCGGCGGCCTCGCGTTGGCGGCGGGCCTCGAACAACAGTAATGCGGCCGCGACGGACACATTCAAGGACTCCGTGAGTCCCTCCATCGGCACCGCGACGCACTGGGTGGCCTCGGCCAGGGTCTGCGGGGCCACGCCGTAGAGTTCGCTGCCGAGGACCACGGCGATGGGCTGGGTGTAGTCCACGTCGCGGTAGTCGATCGACTGCTCGCTGCGATGGGCCGTGAGCAGGGTGAAGCCATCCGCGCGCAGCGTATCGAAGCACTGGGTGAGTGTCTGGTGACGCTGTACGCGCACCCATTTGCGCACGCCCGCGGAGATCATGTGGTGGGAGCGAATCCCGTCCACGGAGACGGCGTGGATCCGATGCAACCCGACCGCATCCGCCGTGCGCATCACCGCCGCGATGTTGTGACTCTTCTGGGTGCGGTCCATCACCACCGTGAGGTCGGGTTGGCGCCGATTCAGGGCATGGCGCAGGCGCGCGAGTCGCTCCGGGGTCAAGGGAGTTCTCAGGTGCCGGTGGCACCGGCCTCGATCGCGCGCTTCACGAAGGCCTCGTGACGGTCGACGCTGAGGTCGGCCAGCACCGCATCCTCGATCGTGCCGTCGGCGCGAATGAGGAACGTGGCCCGGCGCACGATCAGTCCGAGCGGTCCCTTCACGTCATACAGCCCTGCCACCTGCTTGCGCGTATCCGCGAGGAGGGTGAAGGGCAGTTGGTGCTGCTCGCGAAAGCGCGCGTGGGAGTCGCTGTCCTGGGGGCTGACGCCGACCACACGTAGGTTGGCGGCCACCAGATCGTCGTTCAGATCGCGCAAGCTGCACGCCTCGCGGGTGCACCCCGGCGTGAAATCCGCCGGGTAGAAGTAGAGGATCAGCGGTCCATCGCTGAGCAGCGTCGACAAGGTCACGTCCTTGCCTTCGTGATCTGGCAGGGTGAAATCCGGGGCCTGGGTACCGGGCGAAAGCATCCTTGATCCTCCGAACGCGCGAATGCGCATTGAAATACCTGAAGTTCTTCAGTTTACCGCAACTGACCCGTGCTCGGGATTCGCGCTATGCACCGCGCGCCTGGCCGTGCGCCGTTCGACCGTTCGACCTATTGCGCGCACGACATGAAACCAGCGGTACCGTGGGTCGCGAACAATGCCCCCGAGCGACGCTGCTATGCGCGCCACGTCAGGTGGCGGCGGCGTCATCGTAACTCCAACCTAAGGGTAATATTGATGCGAAACGCACTGACCAAGTTCCTCGCTGGCTTCATTGCCTTTGCTGCTATCTCCGGTTCCGCTCTCGCTGGCCACCACGAGAAGGGTGAGATGGCTGCCGAGAAGGACATCGTTGCAACGGCGGTCGCCAACGGTAACTTCAAGACGCTGGCCGCTGCGCTGAAGGCTGCCGGTCTGGTCGACACGCTGCGTGGCGAAGGCCCCTTCACCGTGTTCGCACCCACCGACGCTGCCTTTGCCAAGCTGCCCGAAGGCACCGTGGCTGAGCTGCTCAAGCCCGAGAACAAGAAAAAGCTGATCGCCGTGCTCACCTACCACGTGGTGCCGGGCAAGGTGATGGCCAAGCAGGCCGTCAAGCTGGACTCCGCTGAGACCGTGAACGGCAACTCCCTCACCCTGAAGGTGATGGGCGAGAAGCTGCACGTCGACAACGCCACCGTGGTGGCTGCCGACGTCGAAGCCTCCAACGGCGTGATCCACGTGATCGACACCGTGGTGCTGCCGAACGCTCGCTAAGCCTGCAGGGCGCGTATCACTCGTGCCCTAACTGCAGTGAGCTGAGGGCCGGCGGGGCCGATCCCGCCGGCCCTTTCCGCTACCGCTTCCGCCCCCGACAAACTCCCGTCGGCGGTTTGGAACCGAGCCGTGACAGGGCGTAGACTGCGTAGCGGTACGCCCCGGTAGCTCAGCTGGATAGAGCATCCGCCTCCTAAGCGGAAGGTCCCACGTTCGAATCGTGGTCGGGGCGCCAGCGTCTCCCGCGCCGTCGTCCGGCGTCATCCCGTCTAACTGCCGCGAAGCTCCTGCAAGTGCTGGAGTCATTCGGTTGTCTGTGCCAAGGTCGCCCGCTTCAATCACCGCTGGAGCCGCCGAGTTGGACATCGCAGATCACGCGAGCCTGGTGCTGATCGCCCTCGGGCTGTACGTCGCCACGGTCGTCGGCCTGGGGCTCTACTACGCGCGTCGGGCCGGCTCCACCGAGGACTTCATCCTCGCCGGCCACAGCTTGTCGGCACCCTTCGTCTGTGGCTCGGTGGTGGCGACGTGGCTCGGTGGGGCGGTGGTGATCGGCAGCGCCAGGGAAGCGTACGTAGGCGGCTTTCAGGCCATCGTCTGGGACCCCTGGTCGCCCATGCTGACGCTGCTGTTCTGTGGGTTCTTCATGGTGGCCGTCTTCCGGCGCTCGCGCTTCACCACGGCCATCGATTTCTACAACGCGCGCTTCGACAAGCGTATCGGCATGTGCGGTCTGTTCGTCCACGTGCTCTCCTACCTGGCCTGGATCTCGGCGCAGCTGCTGTCGCTCGGGGTGATCATCGCGTTGGTGACGGGGCTGTCCACCGTGCCCGCCACCTTGCTCGGCGCGGTGGTAATCCTAAGCATCTGTTTAACCGGCGGCCTTTGGGCCCTTTCCCGATCGGATATGGTGGCCTTCGTCATCCTGACCGCCGTGCTGTTGATCGTGCTGCCCTACGCTCTATCGGCCGTGGGCGGGATCTCGGGCTTTATCGAACAGGCGGCCACTGCCGACGGCACGCCTCCCTTTAGCTTGTTCTACACCAGCGCGCCCAACGCGGCGGGTGAGCCTTCGGGCTTCGCGGGATACCTCGGTGTGCTCGGCATGCTCTACATGTGCGCGGCGTGGTTCTCCATCGCCTTCGGTGATCTGGGGGGCTCGGTACTCATCGCCCGCGCGCTCGCGGCCAAGGACGAGCGCGCCGCTACCCGCGGCTTCGTGTTCGGCGGGGTGTGCTACTTAGCTCTCGGCATGATCCCGGTGATCGTCGGCATGTGCGCCTTCATCCTGAACGCCAATGTGCCCGAGGCACAGCTGGATAACGTGTTCCCCAACTTCGTGCAGGAGTACCTGCCGGGATGGGTCACCGTGCTGTTTTTCGTGGCGGCGGCGTCGGCGATCATCAGTACGGCGGGGGACACGGTGCTCACCTCGGGCGCGTTGCTCGGCTACACCTTGCTGCGCACGGTGAAACCCGACGCGAGTGATCGCCTGAGTCTCGGCGTGACGCGGATCGCGATGATCTCGTTCACCGCCCTCGGCCTGTTGTTCGGCCTGGCGATGGGGGATCTGTACAACCTGCTGGTGTTCGGCGGCGCCGTCGCGTTCCCGACCATCGCCGCCACCTTCGTGTGTGGGGTGCTCTGGAAGGGGGCCAACGTGCCGGGCGCGATGGCCTCGATTGCGACCGGTGCGGTGAGTTGGTTGGTGTTCATCTGGGTGCTGTTCCCGCACACGGGGGGCGAGATCTGGGATGCGATCTACATCGGGGCCGTGCCGGCGTTCGTGCTCAGTGTCGTCGCCATCGTCGTGGTGTCGTTGCTCACGCGCAGGTCTTCTCCGCCGTCGCCGGCGCGAGATGTCGATGGTAACGACATCTCCGACACGCGCCTGTTTACGTGGTAGGGAAGCTAGCGTAAGTGCTAGTCCGTCGCCGCTGACGGGTCAGGGCTGACGGCGCGTCGCCGCATTGCCGGCGTGCACCCAATCGCCCTTCTCCTTGCGGGCGAGCATGACCCACGCCCAGCGATCGTCGAAGGTGTCGTCCGGCGCACTGCGCACCGTGCCGCGTGCGCGCACCTCCACCGCGACCCAAGCGAGATCTCCCGAGTCGGCCACCTCGATGACCGGGGGGCGCAGATCCTCGTAGCGTTGGTAGTCCAGGCGGGTGAAGAGTTGCTCGAAGCCGCGCTGCACGTCGAGGGAGGTGGCGTCGGTGAGTTGGCCATCGCTGATCACCATCATGATGGGGGCGCTGAGGGCGCCGAGCATGGCTGCGTCGCCTTCGCAGTGGGCGGCGAGCAGACGACGGTGTAGACGATACAAGCGCACGGCATCCAGGGCGGGCGCCTCGATCTCATCGACGTACCACGTGGGGGTGCGGGCGCGGGGGTCGATGAAGGAGAAGCGGTAGGAGAAGGTGCGCTCACCGTCATCGAGCACCATGTCGTAAGGCAGGGCGAGGTCGTCCAGCTGACGCCAATCGGAGAAGGTGGCGCGAACGGTCGTGTCGTCGGGCGTGCGCAGCACCATGCCGAGGGGCCGCTCGTTGGCGCCCACCAGGGAGACGCTGCCGCCGTAGGGTAGGCGGCCGCGCAGGGCCGGCTGGGCATCCTCGCCGAAGGCCACGACGGTGCCCACCGCATCGGGCACGAGGCTGGTGAACTCGAGGAGCAGGGCGTGGAACTGATGGCCGAGGGCAAACACCTTGGTGTCGTCGTCGCCCTGGCGTACACGGTCATCCACCGATTCCCAGGCGAGCGGCCCCTCGATCGCTCGCGTACGTACCTCCGCTTCCGGGTACGCGTGGCGAACGGCCATGTTGTCCATCGTGTGGTAGAAGCTCTCCACTCGGAAGGAGGTGCCGTCGGACACGTCCACCTCCGCCGCCGCCACGATGGCGCGATCGGCGCACGCATCGGTGCTGTGGGCGGCGGGCGCGCTGAGCGCGAGCGTCGCGGTGATCAGCAGCGGGAGGAGGGGGGTATGCAAGAGACGCATAGGAGATCTCCGGCGAGCGGTGGATGGCGATCCAGCGCCCTGTCGATGGTAAGGGGCCGATCGTAGCGCTTGCATCGGTTCGATCCCAGGGCAGGATGCGGGTTCCGCGGCGGGCGGGAGCCGGCGCGGCAGTCCTCGCGCTCGGCGCGTGGCGAAAGACCTAGCAAGCTCGCTCGCATGCCGCTCCGCGGCGGTCTCGCGGGCGGGTATTCGGCGCCTTGGGGCGGGCGTCGTCAGGGGGCGCTCCGCTCCCGGAGGCACCCCCTTTCCGCTACAATTCGCGCATGCAGATCAAACCCTTAAGCCCCAAAGGGGCGAGCGGTGGCGCCGAGCACGCCACCCTTGACGACTTTGTGCGCGTGCCCTGGGCCCTGTACCAAGACGACCCCCACTGGATCCCGCCCCTGCGCTTCGAGCGCAAGGATGCCCTGTCGCCGAAGGCGCCGGTGTTCGATCACCTGCAGTGGCAGGGCTGGGTGGCCTACGACGATGGGGGCACGCCGGTCGGCAGGATCACGGCGCAGATCGACGAGCTCTACGAGGCGCGCTACGGGGAGCCGGTGGGCTTCTTCGGCATGCTCGAGGCGCCGGACGACCAGGACTACTTCGACGGTCTCTTCGAGGTGGCCAAGCACTGGTTGCGCGAGCGCCAGCGCACGCGCGCCCTCGGCCCCTTCAACCTCAACGTGAACCAGGAGGTGGGTGTGCTCGTGGACGGCTTCGACAGCCCGCCCTACTTCATGATGGGCCATCACCGCCTCTACTACGCCGGGCGTATCGAGGCAGCCGGGTTCGCCGGCGCCCAGGACATGCTGGCCTACGAGATCGACACGGACACCTACGTCGTACCGCCGGTGCACGAGCGCCTGCGTAAGCGCTACCTGAAGGGGCTTACGCTGCGGGGTATCGACAAGCGCAAGCTCGATGAGGAACTCGAGCTCATGCGCGACATCTTCAACGACGCCTGGAGCGACAACTGGAGCTTCGTGCCCTTCACCGAGGAGGAGTTCCGCACGATCGGCAAGGAGATGTTGATGATCACGCCGCCGGAGTTTCTGCGCATCGCGGAGATCGACGGGCGTGGCGTGGCCTTCATCGTGCTGCTGCCGAACGTTAACGCGCACATCGCCGATCTCGATGGCGCCCTGTTGCCCTTCGGCTGGGCGAAGCTCCTGTGGCGCCTGAAGCGGGGGCCCCTGCGCAGCGGCCGCGTGCCCCTCATGGGCGTGCGCCGCGAGTTCCACTTCACCCGCCTCGGGCCCGGCCTCTCCTTCGCCCTCATTCACGCATTGAAGGAGCCGGCGATCGCCCGCGGCATCACGCGCACGGAGTTGTCCTGGATCCTCGAGTCCAACGACGGCATGCGCAGCATCATCGAGTCGATCGGCGGCAAGGTGTCCAAGCGCTATCGCATGTATTCGTGCGACCTGTGAGCCTGCCGCCGGTGGCCGTCGTGTTGGCGGGGGAGCGGCCCGGCGGCAATACCCTGGCGCGCGCTCACGGCGTGCGCAGCGCGCTGCTGATGGAACTCGAAGGCCGCGTCCTGATCGACTGGGCCATGGGCGCCATCACGCAGAGCGGTATCGAACGGACCCTGCTGGTGGGCCCGGGCGCCGGCCTCTCGGAGAGCCCGGCCGTGCGCCGTTGGCGCGAGCGCGAGGATGTGGATTGGGTGGCACCCGCGCGAGGGCCGGCGGCGAGTGCCATCGCCGCCGCGGAACACGCGGGCACCTGGCCCCTGTTGCTCACAAGCGCCGATCACGCGTTGCTGCAGTCATCGTCGGTTCGCGATTTCTGCACCAAGGCGCAAGCCATGACGGGCGCGGACGTGGTCGTCGGCATGGTGCTCGCCGATCGCGTACGCGAGCGGTTTCCCCACAGTCAGCGCACGTGGCTGCGCTTTCACGACGGTGAATGCTGCGGCAGCAACCTGTTTTTTCTGCGTACGCCGAGGGCCCTGCGCGTGCTGCGTTTCTGGCAGTCGCTGGAGACCATGCGCAAGCACCCCCTGCGCATGGCTCGCCAGCTCGGACCCACCGTGCTGGTGCGTTACCTCGCGGGCCGCCTCAAGCGCGACGATGCCCTGTCGCACGTGGGCAAGCAGTGCGATGCCACGATTCGCTCCGTGTTACTCGACAGCGCAGAGCTTGCCGTCGACGTGGATTCGCCCGCTGACTTCACCTTGGCCGAACACGTGTTGCGCGAACGGGCGGCCACGAGGGACGCGTGAGCATGCGCGTCCTCTGCCTCTGCAACGCGGGCGCCGGTGGCAAGGCGGAACGCGCGCAGGCCCTGCAGGCGCTGTTGCCGCAGGCACCTCACGTGCGTCTGGTGCTCACCGAGAGCGCCGAGCACATGGCGAGCTCGGTGCGGGCGTTCGATGGCGCCGGCGAAGATCTGATCGCGATCAGCGGGGGTGACGGCAGTCTCCAGGCCCTATTGGCTTTGCTTGCTGAGCGCGATGCTCATGGGCTGGCGTGCCCGCGTCTCGCCGTCCTCCCAGGTGGCTCGACTAACATGTCGGCGCGCGACATCAATCGCCATCATCGCTGGTCGGCGGCGGCTGCCGTGCTGGCTGAGGTGGCCAGGGAGGGGGCGGCGCTTAAGGAGTTCGCTCGTCGCCCCGTCCTGAGGGCGTACCCGCCTGGCGGTGTGCAAGCGGGTTTTTTTCTGGGTGCAGGGGCGGTGGTCGAAGGGATCGACTACTGTAACCGTCGCCTGTGGGCGGAGGGTGCAGCCCGGCGTGAACTCACCGCCGGCCTGGCCATGGCCCGTACCGTGCTAGGGGTGCTGCGGGCGGAAGCCCCCTTCGACTCGCCCTTGCCGCTTACCCTGGAGGCCTTCGGTGACGGGGCCCAAGCGATCCGCTTGGCGCCTAGCGCAGGTGCCACGGTGCTCGCTGTGTCCACCCTGGATCGGCTGCTCGTGGGCGCACGCCCCCACTGGGGCCGAGAGGAGGGCGCCGTGCGCTTCACCCTGGTCGAGCGATCGGCCCGGTTGGTGCGCCATCTAGGGGGCCTGTTGGGGCTGCCCGGCGTGGCGCGTCCGAGCGCTGACGCCGGCTACCACAGCCACAACTGCCATCGCTTGGCGTTGCGCTTCGCGAGCGCTGGGCAGGCGCCGCGACCTGCTAGCTACGCGATCGATGGCGAAGTGTTCACCGCGCCGGACAGCCCGCTGAAGGTGGACGCGGACTGGGCGCCGGAGTTCCTTATTCTGTAGCGCGCGGTCCGGCGGTCGACGGCCCTTCACGGTGAAAGAGAGGCGTCCGACTTGTTATCATGGCCGGCTTTCGTCTAGGGAAATCTCAGGAGACGCGTTGAAAGCCATCATACTCAGCGCCGGCCAGGGTCGACGCCTACTGCCCCTGACCGAAAACACGCCGAAGTGCGCCTTGGATGTCGCCGGCCGCACCGCCCTCGAGTGGCAGCTCAGCCAGATCGCCCAGACCGCCATCGACGAGGTGGTGGTGATGACCGGGTTCCGCGCGCCCGTGGTTCAGGCCATCACCGACGCCTTCACCGGCGTGCCCGTGCGCACCACCCACAATCCCTTCTACGCGGCCTGCGACAACCTCGGCACCTGCTGGTTGGCGCGCCCGGAGATGACTGGGGATTTCGTGATCATGAACGGCGACACCCTGTTCGAGGCGGCGGTGCTACAACGGCTCCTGGACTCCCCGGCGGACCATGCGGTGACGCTCTGCATCGATCGCAAGGCGGAGTACGACGATGATGATATGAAGGTGGTGGAGCAGGGCGGGCGCCTGGAGCGCGTCGGCAAGCAGCTCGGTGATGCGCCGGTCAACGCCGAGTCGATCGGGCTGATGACCTTCCGCGGTGAGGGCCCGGCCATCTTCAGTGCCCAACTCGATCGAATGATGCGCGATGAAAGTGGTCTAAAGCGCTGGTACCTGTCCGCCATCGATGCCTTGGCGCCCACGGGGCACGTCGGGGTATGTTCCATCGAGGGCTTGAGCTGGTGCGAAATCGACGATGCGGCAGACCTGGCACACGCGGCGACGGTGGTCACCACCTGGCCGACACGCTAGTACTGTCAGCGTCGGTGCAGGGAGAAGGGTCTAGATGAACGAGACGATGACCAAGTTCGGCTACCCCCAGACGCTCGTCCACGAGTACGAGCACTGGTGCGTACTGCTGCGCCCGAAGCAGGTGACCCTCGGCTCCCTGGTGCTCGCCGCCCGCAGCGCAGCGATGCGTTTCTCCGATCTCTCGCCAGCCGCGATCGCCGAACGACACCGTGTGGTGAGTGACATCGAACGGGTGCTGGGCGAGTTCGTGCAGTACGAGAAGATCAACTACCTCATGCTGATGATGGTGGACCCGCACGTGCACTACCACGTGTTGCCACGGTACGCGACGCCGCGCAGCTTCGCCGGCATCGAATTTGCCGATGCAGGGTGGCCGGCCCTGCCAGCGTTGGGTGAGCCCACCGCCACCACGTCCGCGCAGAACGATGCGCTGATCACGGACCTGCGCGCGCGCTGGTGAATCGATCGGCCGCCGCGTGATCGTCGACCGCTATATCACCCGGCACATCGCCAGCCCGATGCTCCTGATCATCGGGCTGTTCGTGTCCCTGTTCGTCACCTACAGCCTGACCCGTTTTCTCACCGACGCGGCCACGGGTTTGCTCAGCATGTCCGAGGTGCTTCAGATCACCGCCCTGCGCGGCATCATCGCCCTGGAGGTGTTGATTCCGATCAGCCTCTACGTGGCCATCGTGGTCGGCCTCGGGCAGCTGTACAGCGACAGCGAGATGGACGCCTTGCGCAGTGCCGGCATGTCCCGGCTGCGCCTGATGCGGCCGATCGTCGTCCTCGCGCTAGTGGTGGCGCTAGTTACCGCCGTCGGCTCCCTCTTGGTGCGCCCCTGGGCCTACGCGAGCATCTACCAGCTGAAGGCCGAGGCGGAGGCGAGCGATGAGCTCGAGCGCATCAAGCCGGGCCAGTTCTATCACTACGACGATCAGGACCGCACCGTGTACGTGCGCGCCCGGGGCCGCCAACCGGGCGATCTGCGCGGCATCTTCGTGCGCACGCGGGTGGCCGATCGGGTGGAGGTGATCGCGTCGGCCAGGGGCCATGTGGAAGAGTTCGTCACGCCCACCGATCACGAACTGCAGCTGGAAAACGCCCGCGTGTTTCGCATCGAAGATGGCGAGTTCGACGTGGTCGGAGAGTTTTCAGCGCTGCGCTTGACCCTGGCGGCGGCGGTGCCGGAGACACCTCCCTACAAGGCGAAGTCCGCCACTTCCGCCGATCTGTCCCGGTCCACGGTGGGTGACGATCAGGCCGAGTACCAGTGGCGCCTCTCCACGGGCATTTCGGTGATGCTCCTGGCGCTGCTGGCCATCCCCTTGAGTCACAGCCTGCCGCGCCAGGGGCGCTACTCGAAGGTGATGATCGCCGTTGGGCTGTACGCGGTGTACTACATCCTCATCGGCATGGCCCGCACCTGGGTGGAGCAGGAGCGCCTGCCGACCATTTTCTGGGTGCCCGCCTTGCTTACCGTGGCCGTGGTGGTGGCCTACAAACCCTGGCGAGGCGGCAAGCTCTAGTGCGCCTGCACCTCTACCTCATCACCAGCATGATCAAGGCCCTGTTGCCGGTGACCTTGATGCTCCTCGCCCTGTTCAGCTTCCTGGCCCTGGCCGAGGAACTGGAAGATGTCGGCAAGGGCCTGTACAGCGCCACCGATGCGCTCGCCGTCGTCGGGCTCACCTTGCCGAATCGTTTGCTGGATCTGTTGCCGGTGATGCTCCTGCTCGGGGCCCTCATCGGCATCGGCGGCTTGGCGGGCCATAGTGAGCTGACGGCCGCGCGAGCGATCGGGCGATCGCCCCTGCAGCTCATGCGCGGCCCCATTCTCACGGCGCTGGCAGTGGGCGTGGCGCTCCTGTTGGCCGCGCAGTTCGTCGTGCCCTTGGCCGAGCGCGAGGCGCAGCGATTGCGCGACAAGGCGGAGACGGAGCAGGAGGTGGTGGCGAGCGAGGCGGATGGTGCGGCTGATCCAGTGCCAGGCGAAGCGGACTTCTGGACGCGAAGCCGTCAGCAGATCATCCGCGTGGACGGCGAACCGGACGGCGCGCTACTACAGGACGTGGAGATCTACGCCTTCGAGGACGACTCGCTCGTGAGCGTGCGTCAGGCTGTATCGGCGCGCGTGATCGATCGCGCGCAGTGGGAGCTGCAGAACGTTCGCGTGCTATCGGTGGCTCAGGATGCGCCGGTGGCCGATCGCAGCCTCGCCGGCGAAGCCCGCGAGGTGGATCTCCCCGTCGGTGGGCTCGACACGCTGGTGGCGCCGGCAGCTTCCTTGAGCCTGTTCGACCTCAGCGCCCGCATCGGCCACGCCCGCGCTAACGCCCTCGATGTACACGGGCTTCGGGTGCTGCTGTGGCAGCGCCTGAGCTTACCCCTGGCGTCCCTCGCGATGATGCTGCTGGCCTTGCCCTTCGTCTTCGGTAACACGCGTGTCTTGCCGATCGGTGAGCGCGTGACCTTCGGGGTGATCGCGGGGGTCGCGTTCTACCTGGTCGAGCAGGTGAGCGTGCACCTCGCGGTGATCTACCGCCTGCATCCTATGGTGCTGTCCCTGGCGCCGGAGCTCATCATCCTGAGTTTGCTGGGCGTCTGGCTTTGGCGCATGAGCGAAGGCTAAGGGATTCGCTGATCAGCGTGGCGTAGCGGTCGCGGTGTCGATCGGACGGGCGTGCGCCGTGAAGCGGCAGGGCGCTTGCGCGGCTTCTGCCAGGTAGAGCGTGGCGTCTACGGCGTCGGTGCGGTCCGCCATCAGGCGGAAGACGTGAAAGCCGGCGCGATGCCGCTCGTGCTCGCTGGAGGCGGAGGGCGCGCAGTAGCAGGGCACGGGGCCGACGCGATAGGCCAGCGGCTTGTGCAGATGGCCGTGCAACAGCAGGGTGGGGGAGTACTCGGCCAACAGCTCCGCGAGCGCTGGAGCATCGCGCAGGGCCTTTCGTGCGGCACAGAGCGAGGAGTCGGCCGGGTGATGCACGACCAGCACCGTGGGGGCCTCGCACGGGGCGTCCAAGAGCGCGCGCAAGGCGTCCAACTGGGCGGCGCCGAGGCAACCATCCGCCTGGGTCAGCGGTGCGGCGTAGGCGCTATTGAGGCCGATCAGCCGGACGCCTGGCAGCTCGAGTACTGATGGCCAGGGCGCGTCACCGACCGGTGTGCCGAAGACGTTCAGATCGCCGAGTTCGCGCTGCCACGCGGGGATGGAATCGGCGCGATAGAAGTCGTGGTTGCCTGGCACCAGGAACACCGGCACCTCGCTGCTCAAGGCTTCGAGCCAGCCGCGAATCTGGCGCATCTCTTCGGCCAGGCCGATGTGCAGCAGGTCGCCGCTGATCACCATGACGTCTGGCGCTTGCGCCAGGGCCGCGTCGGCGCTGGCCTGGAGCATGCGCATGCTGTGCTCGTGGCGGCGTCGGCGGCGCCAGGACAGGTAGCCGAGCAGGCGCTTGCCGAGCAGTTGGGCGGGACGCACGCCGCTGAGATCGGTGGTGTGCGTGTCGCTGAGATGGGCGAGCGTGAACGGCATTGGGATGGGAGGCGTTATACTCGGGCGTTTGCTTCGCGCTAGGTATCAACGCCAGCGAAGCTTGTTGAGGCGAACGATAACACCGTGATCTACGTGCACATAGTCGGCGAAGCGGCGATGCCCCTGTGGGGCCTCGACGCGACCACCCGGGTCGCCCGCCAGCTCCGTCAGTTCACCGCCTTCGAACGCCTCGACGAGCTGCCGTCATCCGCCCTCGAGCATCCCCTACTTGTGGTGCACGCGAGCTATCTCTTCGAACCGCGCACCCTCCGGGGGCTGCACGATGCCGGTGTCGGTCATGCGCTGCGGGCGAGTGAGGACGGCGGTCTCGCCGCGGCCTTGGTCGCCGGCGATGACGCTGCTCGCGGCCACGCCGCGATCGTCGAGCAGCAGGTGGAGGGCTTAAGTGTCCTCGAGACGAGCGACCTGAATGCCTTCGACGGCATGCTCCGCAAGGCCGAGCCGCCGCTGTTGGCCAAGGTGGATGCCACCTCTCGGGATCGCTTGGAGAGCGTGCTCTACGGCAACGCCTACAAGGGCATCACGGATCTCGTCACCAAGTGGTGGTGGCCGCGACCCGCCCGCGTGGTGGTCGGCTGGTGCGCGCGTGCGGGGATCACGCCGAACATGGTCACGCTCACAGGCTTCGCCCTCATGCTGGCGAGCTGTTGGTGGTTCTACCAGGGCCAGTACGCCCTCGGCCTCATCAGCGGTTGGATCATGACCTTCCTGGACACGGTGGACGGCAAGCTTGCCCGGGTGACGATCCAGTCTTCCAAGTTCGGGCACGCGCTCGACCACGGGATGGACATCATCCACCCGCCGTTCTGGTACGTCTTCTGGGGCATGTCCCTCGCGGGCGTGGTGGCGGAGCCCCTGTGGGGCGTGTCGCTCGCCACCTGGAACCTATGGGTGGTGTTGGGCTACGTCGGTGGGCGCATCGCCGAAGGCCTGTTCGATCTCATCGGCGAGTGTTCGCTCTTCGCGTGGCGTCCCTTCGACGCCTACAACCGGCTCATCACTGCGCGCCGCAACCCCAGCCTGATCCTCCTCAGCGCGGCGGTGCTCGTGCAGCGACCGGACTGGGGCTTCTACGCGGTGGTCCTCTGGACCCTCGCCAGCACCGCCTTGTTGTTCGCGCGCCTGGGCCAAGCGGTGTGGTCGCGTTCGCGCCACGGACCCCTGCGCTCCTGGCTCGCTGATCCGACCCGGGCAGCAGCGACCCACCCGCAGGCTTTCCGACGTTTCTCCGGGACGCGCTCCGCCTACGGCGATGCGCAGCACGATGCCGATAGCGCCGCCCCTGCGCCCTGAGTCTTCTGCCTCAGCTGAGCTACCAACGCTCATCGGCGAGAAGATCGGCCTGGCGCAAGCCACGCGCGGCTCCCCCGAGTTGCAGCATGACGATGCCGATTTGGTCGCGCTGTTCGCCGCCCTGCGCGCGCGCTACGGCAACGCACTGCGGGCTGTGCTGTTGTACGGGTCCTACACGCGGGGGGAGCGCGACACGCTGATCGACCTCTACGTGCTGACCGAAGGCGATATCCCCTCGGCGGCACTACCGCACTGGCAGCGCGTGGCTAACCGCGTGCTGGCGCCGAACGTGTACCAGCTCAGCGTGTCGACGGGCGCGCGTTGCAAGTACGCCCTGCTGCCGCTGACAGCCTTCGAGCGCCACCTACGCCGCGATTTCCACCCCTATTTCTGGGCGCGCTTCGCCCAACCTTGCCGCGTGCTCTACGTGGAGGATGCGGGCATCGCCGCGCGCCTCGAGGAGGCTCTCGCTGGCGCGGTGCGTCGGATGCTCACGGAAGGCCGGCGAGGTTTGCCCGATGCCGCGTCCTCGCCGCAAGCGCTGTGGGAGCACGCTCTATCCAGCACCTATCGCTGTGAGCTGCGAGCTGAAAGTGGCCAACGCGCCGCGCAACTGGTGGAGCGCAACCGGGAGTACCTGATGGCGCTCGCCGAGGCATGTGGCGGGAGGCGCCCCGAGCGGAGCAGGAGGAGGCTCCCCGGTGGCCGGTCGCGCCCCTGGCCGGTGGCTGGCGCTGGCCGTTGCGCGAGGCTTGGGGTAAGGGCCTTAGCGTCGCGCGCCTGCTAAAGGCCGCGTTCACCTTCAACGACGGCTTCGATTACCTGCTGTGGAAGATCGAGCGTCACTCCGGCATCTACGAGGAGCCGACGCCCCTACAGCGTCGCTGGCCCCTGCTGTTCGCCTGGCCACTGTTCTGGCGCCTCTATCGCAAGGGCGCCTTCCGCTAAGTCGGCGCTCAGGCCGCCGCGATCAGATCCGCGGTGGCGGCCGCCATCGCGTGCTTGATGGTCTCCACCTGTTCGGGCCGATGCGCCGCACTCAGGCTGCAGCGAATCAGGCTCGAGCCGTCGGGCGAGGCGGGCGGCACGATGAGGTTTGTGTAGACGCCGTGCTCGAGTAGCCGCTGCCACACGCCTAGGGCTGCCTCCGCGCTGGGGCAGCGCACCGCCACCACGGGCGAGGGCTGCGGACCCAGGGTCAGGCCGAGGGCTGTGAAGCTCTCGTACAGGCCGCGCGCGTGCTGCCACAGGCGTTCGCGGCGCTCCGGCTGCGTGCGCAGCAGGCGCAGGGCTGCACGTGTGCTGGCGACCACGGAGGGGCAGGGTGAGGCGGTGAAGATAAACGGGCGCGAGGTGTAGCGGAAGAGGGAGAGCTCCTCGTGGCGGCTCACGCAAAAGCCGCCGGTGGCGCCGAGACTCTTGGAGAACGTGCCCACCAGGAAGTCCACCCGGTCGAGGACACCGTCGGCTTCCGCCAAGCCCCGGCCATGCTCGCCCATGGTGCCGAGGGAGTGGGCTTCATCCACCAGCAGCAGCGCGCCGTAGCGCTCGCACACCTCACAGAAGGGTTCGAGAGAGGGGTAGTCCCCGAGGATGGAGTAGAGCCCCTCGATGGCGACGAGGGTGCGCTTCGCGCGCTCGCCCAAGCGCCGTAAGCGCTTGTCGAGATCCGCGTGATCGTTGTGGCGGAAGCGGAAAACGTCGGCACCGGAGAGGCGGCAGGCGTCGTAGAGGCTCGCGTGGGCGTCGGCGTCGAGCATCACACAATCGCCCGGCCCGACGAGGGCGGCGATGGTACCGAGGTTCGCCCCGTAGCCCGTGGAGAAAAGCATGGAGTAGGGGTAACCGAAGAAATCCGCTAGGTCTTGCTCGAGGGCCTCGTGGTCCGTGTAGTTACCGTTGGCCACGCGCGAGCCGGTAGTGCCGGTGCCAAACTCGGCGAGGGCGCGTTGCCCAGCCTCGATACACTCCTGCTCGAAGGTCAGGCCCAGGTAGTTGTTGGTGCCTGCCATGATGACTTCGCGCCCGTCGATCTGCGCAGTGGTGGCATCGATCGCTCGCTCGATCGGCACCGCCACGGGGTTGATCGGCATCTGCGCGAGCGCGTCGCGCTTGGCGCGCGTCTGCGCGAACTTCTCCAGCAGGCTCATGCGCCCCCCTGCGTGACGACGACCTTGGCCAGGTCGTTCAGCGTGTGAATCTGCGCCAGGCTGTCGAGATCGATGTTGATATCGAAGTGGTCTTCCACCTCGGCGACGAACTGCATGATCACCACCGACTCGAGCCCCAGCGTGTTGATGGGCGTGGCGGCGTCGATCATGTTCTGCCCCTCGGTGAGGAAGCCGCTGAGCAGTTCGCTCAAGGTTTGTTCGATCTCAGTCATCTCAGGTGTCGCTCCTCAGGCGCGCCGTGCCGGTGGCCAGATCCACCGCCGGCGTCCAGCCAGTCGCTTCCGTGAAGGCGCGATTATCGCAGAGCCAGCGAGGGTGTCCCAGCTCTCTCACCTTGCCGGGAGTGAGCATCGGGGAGTATCGCAGGGCGGTGGCCGCCAGCAGGTTGGCCGTCGCCACCGCGCGCAGCACGGCGCTCGGTACGGGCAGGATGTGCGCTCGCTTGTGCGGGGCGATCGCGGCGGCGATCTGCGGCCAGGAGTAGCCATCGGGGGCGCCGTCGTGGAGGGCGAAGATCTCCTGCAGGTCGGGCCCTGGGGTCCGCTGCAGCCAGGCGATCACGGCGCTGGCGAGGTCGTCCGCGTGGAGGAAGCAGATGCGCTGATCGGCCGGCCCCGGGCGCGGCACCCAGCCGCTGTGGATGGTCTCGAACAGGGCAGCCAGCTCGCGATCGCCAGGGCCGTAGACGGCGGGTGGGCGCAGTACGGTGACCGCACGGTCGCGCAAGGCGTCTTCGCCGGCCCGCTTGCTCGCCGCGTAGGGCGACAAGCTGGGTTGGCTGGCGGCGAGGGATGACATTAGCAGGACGCGGGGCGGGTCAGCGCGGCCGGCCAAGGCGCTGGCGAGGGCCCTGAAGGGGCGCTCGTTGACCTCGGCGAACTGTTCGAAGGTGCGCCCTCGAACGGCGCCGGCGAGCAGCAGCAGCACCTCCGGGGCGTCCTCGCGGTCGAGGAGGCTACGCCAGGCGTCTACGTCGAGTTGATCGAAAGGCGCTTGCTCGACGCCCGCCTGCAGTTCAGGGCGCCGCTGGTGTTGGTCGGGGCGGACGAGGGCGGTCAGCCGATGGTCGAGGGGAAGCAGGGCACGTTGCAGGCGGCGACCGATGAAGCCGGTCGCCCCGGTCAGTGCGATGTGCAATCAGGCAACGCTGCCGCTGGTAGCGAAGTCCTGGTGAACAGGAGTCTTAGCTGCCTGACGCTCGAGATGATCGAGCTTGGCGCGTGAGCGCGACAGCTTGCCCGACGAGGTGCGCGGTAGGGTGCGCGGGGGCACGAGGTCGACGTGGACGCGAATGCCGAACTGCTTCTGCACCCGTTCGACGATCTCCTCGGCGAGCTCCGCATCCTGATGGCGGGACTCCACCACGATCACCACGCTCTCGGGGCCGTCGCTTTCGTTTACCGAGAAGGCGGACACGTTGCCCATGCGCACCTTTGGCGAGCTCTCCGCGATGTACTCGAGATCCTGTGGCCAGATGTTGCGACCGTTGATGATGATCACGTCCTTGCGACGGGCCGTGATGACCAGCTGCTCGCCGATGCGGTAGCCGATGTCGCCCGTATCCAGCCAGCCGTCTTCGGAGAGCACGGCTGCGGTGGCTTCCGGATCACGGAAGTAGCCGGTCATCACCGAGGGCCCGCGCAGGCAGATCCGCCCACAGGTGCGCTCGGGGAGTTCATTGCCCTCATCGTCGCGGATCGCCAGCTCGTAGCTGGGCAGGAGGTTGCCGCAGTCAACGAACTCGAGGGTCTGATCGTCCGGATGGTCCGCGGCTACAGGCGTAGCCTTGCCGAGGTCCGTCATCTCGATCTTATCGACCGTGTCGATGCTCACGCCGTGGTCCATCTGCACGAAGCTGACGGCGAGGGCGCACTCGGCCATGCCGTAGCAGGGCACGAAGGCCTTCGGATCGAACTTGGCGTCCTTGAGCAGCTTGGCGAACTGCTCGAGGGGGCCGCGGGGCACGCGCTCGGCGCCCACGCAGGCGGCCCGCCAGTTGGACAGGTCGTAGCGCTCGCTATCCGCCACCCGCAAACGCTTCGCCACGAGGGCGTAGCCGAAGGGCGGGCTGGAGGAGATGGTGCCGCGATTGTCCGACAGCAGCTTCAGCCACAAGCGTGGACGCATGGCGAAGGTGCGCGGGCTCAAGTAGTCCGCCGAGAGTTGGCTGCCGAGGGGCACGAGGACGAAACCGACCAGGCCCATGTCGTGATAGAACGGCAACCAGCCGACGAAACGATCTTTACTCGTGAGCTTCAGGCCGTACCGGCAGATCTCTCGCAGGTTGGTGAGTGCCGCCGATTGCGATACCTCGACACCGCGCGGGAACTGCGTGCTCCCGGAGGTGTACTGCAGGTACGCCGGCTCATCGCCCGTGAACGGCTGGAAGGGTAGGTCGTAATCCGCCGGGAGCGCATCGAATGCGTCCGCTTCACCGGCGAGGACCAGATCGAGTCCCTCGCATGCAGAGTCGAGGAGGGCGGCATGGGACGACGGCGCCACCGCAACCGCGGCGTCGCACGACATCAGCATCTGGCGGATCTGCCTCACCCACGCTTCCCCGCCACCGAGCTGCAGGCCAGCGGGCAATGCCACCGGCAGCAACCCAGCGTACTGGGCAGCGAAGAAGAAGCGGATGAACAGCGGATCGGTCTCGGCCACGATGGCAACGCGATCACCCCGCTGCAGGCCGAGGCCCAGCAGCTTACGCGCCAACAGCTGCGCTTCCTGGCGCAGGTCGGCGTGCGTGAGGCGATGTTCCAAAGCGCCCTTGCCGTCGTAGAAGTTGTACCCGGCCTTACCCTGAGCGGCGTAGTCGAGTGCTTCCACGAGGTTGGCGAAGCCATCGCTCCGCAGGGGCAGTTCGTCGTTGAATCCCGTTGGCGTCAGCTCAGCGTCACGGTTCATAAGTGTCTAAAGTCTCGGTCCTTCCAAACCGCTTGCCTGTGGCCAGTCCCCGGCCGGGCGAATGCGGTTGATCAAACGTGGGCGGGCAGCTGAGCTGCAGCACCGTTATGTTGGAGCCCCAATAGCGCAGATCACAAGAAATCCCGCCCCACCGCCTTTCGCGGCGTGGCATCAAACTCCCCGTGGAGCGCTTCCGTTGGTCTCCCCCTCACCCAGGCACGTCGTTCTTCGACCTATCCCCGGCGCCGTTCGCGTGGTGAGGAAGCGAACGGCTAATCGGAAGATCATAACGGTTTCAGCAACATGAAACAATTATGATGCTTCAATTAAGCCATATCCGAGCCCGCTTTTCCCCCATCTTTCGGCCGCTCTCAATTCCTAGATTGGGCCGAATTCTGCAGTCTCAGAGCCATTTTGACGCGCCGCACTTGGCGCGCTGCAGCGAAATCGCCTTTCCTAGCGTGTTCCCCGTATCAGGGGAACGGTTGCACGCAGCGCGCAAGACGTTACCGCCGGCATGCCCTGCCAGTCTAGTCAGCGTCCCGCGGATTGTACGCATCTCGACGGACGCTGGCAGCAATCGCGTCGCTGCCGAACCGATGTGACATATCGTGCCCATTTCTGCCGTGTCCGCTCGACGCCGCGTCGGCGCGGGTACGGCCCCCACGAATGCAGACCAGCTCGGCGCGGGAAGGTGCCCGCGGCCGTGAGGCGCTCGCCCACGCCAGCCGGTAAGCTGAGCCACCTTTATCTGCCCGCGCCGACACGGAGGTTAGTGACGACATGTCCGCTCGACTGCAATTCCTTGGAGGCCCCGTGGGGGCGGCCGTTCCCATCATCGTGTTCGTCGTGTGGGCGGTCGCCATCTCCGTAGCCGGTGCGCCGAGCGAGCATGGCCTGATCTTCGGCATGTTGGTGGGGTTGGTGATCGGCATGTTCCTGTGCCGAGGCGCGTGGTCGGATTACGCGGACGAACTGTTCAAGGGCATGGCCAACCCCATCGCCACTGTGACGATCATGGCGTGGTTCTGGGCGGGGATGTTCGCCCAGCTCGTGCGCGCGGGCGGCCTGGTGGATGGCTTGGTGTGGTTGGGTGGGGTCTCGAACGCCACCGGCGGCACCTTCGTTGGCGCCACCTTCGTGCTCGCCGCTGTCTTCGCCTCGGCCGTGGGCACGGGTTACGGCACGGTGGTCGCCTTCTGCACGTTGATGTTTCCCACGGGCATCATCCTCGGCGCCGATCCCACCTGGCTGTTTGCCGCGATCCTCTCCGGCGCTGCCTTCGGCGACAATTTGGCGCCGGTGTCGGACACTACCGTGGTCTCGGCCACCACCCAGGGCACGGATATCCCCGGCGTGGTGCGCAATCGCTTCAAGTACTCTCTGATCGCGGCGGTGCCCGCGCTGTTGCTCTTCGTGTTGCTCGGGGGGGGCGATGGCAACGTCGATCGCGCGGCGGCAAACGCCCTCTTTGCCGAGTCTGCCTCGCCCAAGGGGCTGATTCTCCTGATCCCCTTTGCGCTGGTGATAGGGCTCGCCCTGCGTGGGACGCACATCATCATCACGCTCACCTGGGGGATTCTCAGCGCGATCGCCCTGCAGCTCGGGCTGGGTCTGGCGCCGGCGGAGGCGATTCTCTTCATCGACCCTGAGCGCGACTTGGTCGGTGGCGCGTTGGTGGACGGCATCACGGGCTACGTAGGCTTGTCGATTTTGATCCTGCTCATCGTGGCCGGCGCTCACCTAATGAAAATCGGTGGTGCGTTGGCCGCGATCGTCGATGGCCTCAAGCGTTTCGCGGGTGAATCGGTGGCGCGGGCGGAGACGGCCATCTGGGGCTTGGTGTTCTCCCTCAACTCGTTCATCACGATCAACACGGCGGCGGAGATCACGGCGGCGCCCGTCGTCTCCGAGCTGGGCGAGAAGTTTCAGCTTCACCCCTACCGCCGAGCGAATCTGCTGGACGCGGTGACCTCGGCAATCGGCTACATCTTTCCGTGGGGCGGCGGCATTCTGATCGGCTATCAGACGATTCGCAATCTCGAGCAGAGCTACGACTTCGTCCAAGCGGTGCCGCCGACGGAGGTGTGGGCCTACGTGCTCCACGGCTGGTTCCTCGCCGCCGTCATGTTGATCGCGGCGATGACCGGCTTCGGTCGCATCTACGTGGGTCCCAACGGCGAGCCCGTGAAGGCGCGCCCCGCCGTTTGAGACCGATCCGGGCGCTGTGAACGATCGTGATCGGCGAGGCCCTTCAGGGCCTCGTCGGGCGCGTGGAATCTCTCGCACTTTCAGCGGTCTACCGCCCGTGGGGCCAGCGTTCTACGCGATCCTCAGCGTGCACCGATCGGACGGTCGGACGTTGTGCGTACCAAGGTCATTACATCTTTTCCTAGGAGTCCTTCGAGAATGGCGAATCCGCTCAGAAAACCTCTCCTGACGGCGATCGCCCTGTACGTGACGCTGCTCGTGGGTGCGCTCGGCACGTCGAGCGTTTGCGCACAGGGCGGTGCCGGGGGGCGTGTGTCCCCGCAGATGATCTTCGATCGCCTCGATAGCAATGGTGATGGACAGCTCACGCGCCGCGAACTCGCCGGCCGCGAACGCCTGCTCTCCGCCTTTGATTACCTGGATGGCGATGGCGATGGCGTCATCAGCTACGAGGAGATGTCCGCGATCTCAGGTCGCGGCCGCGGCGCGCGCAACGGCGGCGGAGGCAGCAGCGGCGGAGGGCGCGGCCAACGCTCGGCGCCGCCGCCGGCGGAAACTGCGGTGGCGAGTGCGGTCGATCCGACCACGGCCAAGCCGGTGGCCTTGCCCGGCGAGCGCTACGGCACGGCGCGCCGCACGATTCAGGTGGGCAAGGGTCGCGACGCGGTGGATCTCAAGCTGACCTTCCCCCTGGGCGAGGGTCCGTTCCCGCTCATCCTCTTCTCCCCGTACCTCGCCGGCAGCGACGAGGCCTATCGACCCCACCACGATTTCCTCGCGGGTCAGGGCTACGTGGTGGCGGAGTTGCAGCATGAGGACTCCGTCGGGCGTCTGTCCGACGGCAATCGCGATGCGCTCAGCAACTGGCGCGAGCGACCGGAGGACTTCGCCTACGTCCTCGACAACCTGCAGGACATCGGGCGTCGTGAGCGCCGCCTGGACGGCAAGCTCGACCTCGAGGCCGTCGGGGTCAGCGGGCACCTCATCGGCGCCATGGGCGCATCGCTCATGGTGGGGGCGGTGCCGACCTCGGGCGAGCGTTACGCAGATCCGCGCGTCGCTGCCGCCCTGCTGATGGCGCCGCAGGGGCGCGGCGGCCTCATGGACGAGAACAGCTGGCAAGACATCGACCGGCCGATGATGGTCATCACCGGCACGGAACTGCCCTCGCGGCGCACGGGCAACCCGGCAAGCTGGCGCACGGAGCCCTTCCGCTTTGCGCAGCCACCGGATAAGTACCTGGTGTACGTCAACGGCATGGATGGTCGCTTCGGTGGTCTGTTCGACGAGGGCGGCAGCAGCAACGGTCGCTTCTCGGGCGTGGTCAATGCGGGGCTCGAGAGCTACGTGCTGCGTTCGGAGCTGTGGTTCTGGGATGCGCACCTGCGTGGCGATGCCGAGGCCCTGACTGCCCTTGCCAGCGAGCAGGTGGAGCGCGACAGCGCAGGGATTGCCGATGCCTCCACCCAGCCCGGCAGCCGCGTCGGCGATGCACCTCGAGTGGCAGGCGGCGCGGGCGGCGACTACGTGCCGGCGAGCGGCATCCTGCCCGTGCGCCACGAGCGCTTGACGCTCACCGATCGCGAGCGCCGTCGGGACGTCCCGGTCACCGTCTACGCGCCGAGCGCCAGCCCCCTCGGGGACGGCTGGCCCGTCGTCGTGTTCTCCCACGGCCTGGGGGAATCGCGCGACTCCTACGGCTACCTAGGAGACGCGTTGGCCTCGAACGGCTACGCGGTCATCTTCATGAACCATGAGGGCAGCGATGCCGCCGTTGCGCGGAACAACTTCCGTGGCCTCAACACGGTGGACAATGCGCAGCAGAAGGCGGCCGACACCCACTTCGTCATCGACCAGGTGGTGGCCGATGCCATCGAGTCGGAGCTGCTGCGCGGGCGCATGGACGCCGACCGCCTGGTCGCCGCTGGCCAGTGCGCAGGCTCCTCCATTGCCTCCGCGATGGGCGGACTGACGGCCAAGCTGCCGGGCAACGAGCGTTTCTCCAGCCGCGACGATCGCGTGGACGCGATCATGTTGCTGGGGCCCCAGGTGCCCTTGGGGTTGGCTCAGCCGTCGCGTGCCGGTAACGGCAAGGGGACGGACATGCTGCAGCCCGACTCCTGGTCCGGCATCGACCTGCCCCTGCTGGTGGTGGCCAGCGAGCGAGACTTCCTCTGGTACGACGGTGTGAAGCGCAATCCGGACGTCCGGATCACCGCCTACACCACGGCGGTATCGGACGAGAAATACCTGGTCGACCTCGCCGGCGGCGGCCACCACGCCTTCACGGACTCGACGCCCTGGTACCCAGCCGGCCCGCGCAATCCGCAGCACCACGCGCAGATCGAGCAATCGGTCATGGCCTTCCTCGACGCCTACGTCGGCGGCAACCAGGATGCCCTGGCCTGGCTTCAGGCCGAGCGCCTGGAAAGCGCGGGAGTACGGCAAGAGCACGTGACCACGCGCGGGCCTACGGTCGCGGTCGCCGCAGCGCAGGCGCCAACGCCCTTGCCCGCAGTGGAACGCGATGCACCTGCCCCTACGGCCGCGCCCTGGAACGGCTCGGACTACTACAAGCTCGCTCCCGGCCCCTACGCCTTCGATGTGGTGCGCCGGGTCGACCTCGACGACCGTGCTCGCAACAAGCAGCTGCAGGTGCGTGTGACCTACCCGCGCGCCGCACCGGCGCCGCGTCCCCTGATCGTATTCGCCCACGGCGCCTGGGCGTCGAACGAGAACTACCAGCCGTTGGTGGAGCACTGGGCGAGCCATGGCTACGTGGTGCTGCAGGCGAACCATCGCGACTCCGCCGCCTTGGGCACGACCCAACGCGACACCTCGGTGTTTCGCGATTGGCGTGATCGTCCGGAGGACGTGCACCTCATGCTCGACTCCCTAGATGCCATCGAGGGCGCAGCGCCGGCTCTGAAGGGTCTGATCGATCGGTCGCGGATCGGCGTCGGCGGGCACTCCTACGGCGCGCACACGGCGCAGCTGGTGGCCGGCACGAAGATCCTCGATGTGCGCACCCAGCGCCCCGTCAACCTCGGCGACGAACGGGTGGACGCGGCCCTGCTGATGTCACCCCAGGGTCGGGGGCAGCTCCTGGATGAGCGCGCCTGGGACACCTTGCAGGTGCCGATGATGGTGATGACGGGGTCCAACGACCCCGGCCGCGGCGGCGATGGCGTGAGCTGGCGGATCGATCCCTTCGTCTACGCGGGCACCGATCAGAAGCATTTGCTGTTCATCGACGGCGCCTACCACGACTTCGGCGGTGCCACCGGCGGCACCATGTCCGGTTCGCGGGCCCATCCCGATGCGGACATCGTGCGCTACACCCTGAGCGCGAGCATCGCCTTTTGGGATGCTTACCTGCTGGATTCGGCCGAGGCCTTGGGCTATCTCGAGTCGGGGGCCATGGAGCAGGCGTCCAGGGGCCGTGTGACCCTGACCCAGAGCCGGGCGGACGGTGAGCGTATCGCCTCCCAGCACAACACGCGGCCGGGTCGCGGCCGCGGTCGCACGCGGCCGTAGGGCTCTATCAGCGTTCCTTCAGGGCTCCGCTGAAACCGCGGTAGACGGGTTTCAGGAGGTAGTCGAGGATGCTCTTACGGCCGGTGATGATATCGGCCTGCACCAGCATGCCCGGCACCAGCTGGTGCTTGGCGGGATCGTTGCCAAGGTAGAGGTGCTGTAGCTCGATGTGAGCTTCGTAGTAGGGCTGGCGTTCCTCGTTGAGCTGGGTCGACGGGGAGACCTGGGTCAGCTCGCCGACCAGGGTGCCGTAGCGCTGGGGCTCGAAGCTGCTCACCTTCACGTCCACGGATTGGCCCACCACCAGGTGGCCGATGTCGTCCGGCGACACCCGGGCATGGACCAACATGCGGCCCTCGCCGGGCACGATCTGAAGCACGGTCTGACCAGGCTGAATGACCGCTCCCGGACCGCTCACGGCGAGGGCTTGCACCACGCCATCCACGGTCGCGCGCAGGTCCAGGCGCTCCGTGCGATCGCGCAGGGCCGCGAGGCGCGCCTGCACCTCATCGAGGTTCGCCTTGACCTCCTCGCGTTCGAGGTTCCAGCCCTCGCGCCGGCGGCTGCGCAGCTCCTGCTCGCGTTGCTCGCTGGCCTCGATCTGGCGCTGCAGCGATCCCCACTCGCCCTGGGCCTGGTGCAGATCGCCCTGGGTGCGCAGGGCGGTCAAGCGCACGTTGGTCACGTCCGCCGCGGCCACCAACTGGCGAGCTAATAAGACCTCTTGGCGCTCCTGTTCGCCGCGCACGAGGGCGACCTCGCGCATCAGCGCGTCGACGCGGGCGGCCCTCGCCGCGCGCTCCTCGAGTAGGCGACCGCGCTCGGCGCGGATCAGCTGCAGCTGGGCGAGACCGCTGCTGCGCTGGGTGGTGAACACCTCGCGTTGGAGCGCGATCATCTCCGCGGTGTAGGGTGCCTGGAGCCCATCGTAGTCCGGCTCTTCACCGGCGAGGAGGGCATCGAGACGACGCATGCGCAGGTCCAGGGACGCGCGCCGGGTCGCCAGCTGGGCGAGTTCGCTGCGCGCTCCCGCATCGGCGATCTGCAGGAGCACATCACCGGCCTGCACGCGGGCGCCGTTGTTCACCTGGAGCTCGGCGACGATGCCGCCCTCGAGGTGCTGGATCGATTGCACCAGACCCGCCGGCACGACTTCGCCGGAGGTCCGGGCGATCTCGTTCACCTCGGTGAAGGCAGACCACACGATCAACCCGATCAGCAGCACCGTCGTGAGCAGGATGCCCTGGCTGATCAAGCTGGTGTTGTCGCGCTCCTCGAGGGAGAGGGCTTGCACCAGGTAGCGGGCCCGGGCACGCGGCATGCCGGCGTGCTGGCGCCCCTGACGGGTGACGATGCTGTTGACGGGCGTGGCCATCGCTTACGCCTGACCCGGTCTTGAGATGGAACTGATCATACCGTTCTCGAGATCGATGACCTTGTCCGCCAACGCGACGTGACTGGTGCGGTTGGAGACCATCACCACGGTCATCTTCCCCCTTAGCTTTCGAAATTGTTCGGTCAACTGGCGATCGCGCACGCGGTCCACGCCGGCGGTGGGCTCATCGAGCAGGAGGATCGGCGATGGGCGCAGGAGCGTGCGCGCGAGGCACATGCCGCGGATCAGCCCATTGGGCAGGGCGCGGGTGGTGTGGTCACCGATGCGAACTTCTAATCCGCCGGGCAGCGCCAGCACGTCCTCCAGCACGCCGGCGGCCTCGCAGGCAGCGCGCAGGTCTTCCTCCGTGGCGAGGATGTTCTTCAGGCGCAGGTTCTGCGCGAGGGTGCCGTGGAACAGGCGCGGGTGCTGGGGCATGTAGGCGATCAGGCGGCGAAGCTCGTCCGTGTTGAACTGGCGCGTGTCCACGCCGTCGATGCTCACGGTGCCGCTGGGCACGGCGTAGAGGCCACCGATGAGCTTCAAGATCGTCGACTTGCCGCTGCTGTTCTGGCCGCGAAGGATCACGAACTCCCCAGGCTCGATCGTGAAGCTCACGCCGATCAGGGCGGGGTCGGCCTCACGGCTGTAGCGGAAGCTCACACGGTCGAAGCGGATCGCGCCCTGACAGTCTTCCTTGATCATCACCGAGCGGCCGCGGTGACGCTCGGGCTTCAGGCGCATCAGCTGATTGATGCCCTGCACGCCCATGAGGATCTGCTCGAAGCGCACGTAGGTCATGCACAGGGCTTGGAGCGGACCGAGCACTCGCCACAGCAGGGCGAGGATGGCGATCAACGCGCCCACGGTGATGGTGCCCTCGATCACCTGGCTGGCGCCGACGGCGATGACCACCGTGCCAGCCAGCTTGGTCATCGCGGTGGTGACCGCCTGCAGGCTGGCTTGCTCGTCCGCCGTGCGCAGGTGGGCCATGGCGGTATCGGCGGACGTTTCGCGGAAGCGCTCATGCCAGATCGCCTCGGCGCCGAGGGACTTCAGCTCGCGCAGGCCGTTCAGCGTCTCCATGAGCGATTGCTCGCGGTTGGTCTTCGCCGCCCCCGCGTGGCGGGTGAGTTCGCGTACGCGCGGCAGGGCCGCGCCGGTCACCAGGGCGAAGGCGAGGGCCGTGAGCAGGGGAATGGCGGCGAGCCAGCCGCCGAGAATGCCGATCACGATGACGAAGATCAGCACGAAGGGCGACTCGAGCACCAGGTTGGCCGTCGGCCCCGAGAAGAACTCTCGTACGGAGTCGAACTGGCGCAGGCGCGAAAGCTGCGAGGTGATCGTCGAGCGCTCCGTCATGATCGGCGGCAGAGACAGGATCTGGCGCACCGTCTCGGTGCCGATCAGGTAGTCGATGCGACTGCCCGTGATCCCCAACATCTTCGCCCGTAGGTAGCGCAGGCCGAACTCCACGGCGAGCACGAAGGTGATGCCGAGCACGAAGGCCGGCACCGCGGTCACATCGCGCGTGCCGATGAGGCGGTCGTACACCAGCATGATGTAGATGGGCACGGCCAGGGCGATCAGGTTCAGCAGCAAGGTGGTGCCGAGCAGGTGCTTGATCAGGCCCTGGAAGCGTCGCAGAAGCATGCCGAACCAGTCCTCGTCCGGCCGCTCGGGCACCACTGCGTGGGTCACGTGCGTGTCCGTGAAGAGGTAGGCCGTGCCTTTCAGCGGCGCGTCGAGGAGCACCTCGCCTCGGGTCTGCGAGCAGAAGGCGCGCACGCCGAGTTCGGTCCGTTCCTTGAGCACGTAGAGATGGCCGCCCTGGGTGGAGTAGAGGCAGGGCAGCATGTCCGGCGGCACGCTGTGCGTGTCGATATCGAGGGGATCGCTGCGGTAGCCGAGCTCCACCAGCATGTTGCGCAGGGTGACCAGGTCGACCGTGTCGGAGAAGTGCGGTAGCGCCTCGAGGATGTCGCGATCGCAGGTCACCCAGCCCAGGGAGTGCAGCAGGGGCAGGAGGCAACCTGCGTAAGGCGAGATTTCGCCGAGCCGCTCGTAGTCGCCGGCGCGAATGGCGTCGGCGATCTTCTCGCTGAGCGGCTTGTAGGGCGCGCGCGCTGCGGGCTGCTCCTTAGCCGGGGCCTGCCCCACGTTCAAGTTACCTGCAGCCGCGCTCATGCCGACTCACTCCCGAGCGCTTCGTCCGGTGACGTGCCGGCCGGTGCCGGTTCGCCCCCCAGCAGCTCTGCCGGCACGGCGCCGCCGAAGCCGTCGCTCTCGTAGAGCTTGCCGTTGGCCAGGGTCAGCTGGCGGTCACAGCGCATCAGCACATAGGAGCGGTTCGACACGATGATCAGCGTGGCGCCCTCATCGCGCAGGCGGAACAGCATCTCCACCGCCTGCAGTTGTGCCTCTGCGTCGAGGCCCGAGTCGGCGTCATCGAAGAGGATCAGCTTTGGTCGGCCGATCAGGGCTCGCACCATGACCAGCCGTTGGCGCAAGCCATCGGGCAGCGTGCCCTGGGCGCCGCTGTGGTATTGGGTTTCCAGGCCGTCCGGGAGCCGGGTGATGAACTCGTCCAAACCGATCATGCGGGCCAACTGGAGGGCTTCGCTGATGGCCTCGCCTTCGCGGAAGAGCGTCATGTTCTCGAGCAGGGTGCCGTTGAACAGGATGCCGTTCTGGGGCACCAGGCCGATCTGACTGCGCAGGTTCGATTTCTCCAGCGAATCGAGGTTCTGGCCGTCGAAGAGAATCTCGCCGCTGTCGCGGTGGGTGAAGCCCATCATCAGGTCGAGGAGGGTGCTCTTGCCGGTGCCGCTCTCGCCGGAGATGGCGATGGCCTCGCCGGGCGCCACCTCGAGGTTGACGCCGTCGATGAGGTTGCCGTCCATCCAGGGGTGCTTGAAGCTCACCTCGCGCAGGCTCACGCCGCCGCGCATCTTCAGCGGTTGCTTGCCGTTCAAGCCCTCCATGGGCAGGGCCATGAACTTCTCCAGCTTCTCGCGGGCGAGCTCGATGCTCTGGCGCTGGGTCCAGAAGCTCATGGCGCCGAGGGCCGGTTGCAGCACGCGGCCGGCGAGCATCGTGCTGGCGGCGAGGGCGCCGACGCTGATCTCACCGTTGATCGCCGACACGCTACCCACGGAGACGAACAGCACCATGACCGCCTGGGAGAAGGTGGCGCCGATGCCCGTGACCATGCTGTTGGTGGTGGTGAGCGTGTACACGGCTTGTGCAGCGGAGCCCTGCAGGCGCTCGTAGCGGCGTTGGATCTGCTTCTCCATCGTGCTCGCCTTCACCGTGTGAATGCTCTGCAGCACTTCGATGAGGAAGTTGCGGCGTCGCTCGAGCTGGGTGTCCTGCTCGGTGATGGCGGCCTGCAGGCGGCGGCCGGCGATGATGGACACGAGGGTGAAGATCGTGACGATGGCCACGGGGATCAACACCAGGGAGCCGGCGAAGGTCCAGATGAGGCCCAGGAAGAGCAGGCCAAAGGGCATGTCCACCATCGTCAGCATCGTGTTGCCGTGGTAGAAGTCGCGGGTCTGGCTGATGGCGTCGAACTGGTCGAGGTAGCTGCCCTTGGCGTGGGCCTCGAAGGCCACGAGCTCCATGCCGAGGAGGCGATCGATCGCCCGCATCATCGCGGCGTGCTCGTAGCGCGCACCTTGTAAATTCAGTAGCTTCGAGCGGGCGATGCGCAGGCCCGTCTCCACCGCCGTGATGACGACCAGGGCGGAGGTCAGCAGCGCCAGGGTCTCCACCGCCTGCTGGGGGATGATGCGATCGTAGAGCTGGAGCACCACCAAGGGCATGGCAAGGGCGAGGAGGTTGAGGCAGACGGACGCGGCGAGCACGTCGGCGCGCCGCCAGGCCTTGGTGGCCGAGCCGGTCAACGACGGACTGCTCAAACTCGCTGCCTTCCCCATCTTCTCCCGCCGCCGTCCTGTGATTTGCCCACACCAAGGCATGCGGCTCGGACCGCACCTTATGGCTTGTGCCAATAGACGGCGCGAATCAGCAGGACTTGAGTTAAATCGCTGGGGCGAGGCCTGGCGTGTGCGCCAGGTCACAGGTCGCGCAGGGTGCCCTCTCTGGGGGGCACCCGCCAGGTTGCGCTACCAGAAGATGTTGTCGAGGCGTTCGAACTCCAGCTGGCTGCCGTCGTCGTAGGTGATGGTGCCGCTCGAGTCAGGGTCGAGGTCGACGGTGCCGGCGTCTAGATCGTAGCTCACCGTCTCGCCGTCCACTTCGATGGTCCACGGGGTGTCGTCGGCGCCCGCCGGGACCTCCAGCTCCACCGAGTCCCAGCCGGTACCACCGTCGAAGCTGTTCACGCCCGTATCCATGGCGAAGAACTGGTAGAGGTCATCGCCGTCGCCGCCGTTGACCGTGTCATCGCCCGCGGTGCCGGTGAAGGTCTGGTCGGCGTCGGTCTCGGCGCTGCCGAACTGGATGCGGTTGACGCCGTCGAAGTTCAGCTGTGCGCCGTTCTCGAAGGTGACCGTGCCCGCCGTGTCCTGGTCGAGCTCGATCACGCCGTCGCTCAAGGAGTAGGCGACCTCCTGCCCGTCGACGGTGACCGTGAAGGGCTGATCGGTCGCGTCCGGTGCGATCTCCAGGTGCACGATGTCGTTGTCGCCGGCACCGCCGCTGAAGGTGTCCGTGCCGTCATCGGCACTGAAGACGAACACGTCCGAGCCGTCGCCACCTTCGGCGGTGTCGTCGCCGCGGCCGCCGTGGAGGATGTCGTCGCCGGTGCCGCCGTAGAGCTGATCGTTGCCACCGTCGCCCACCAGCAGGTCATCGCCGGCATCGCCGTGCAGTACGTCGCTGCCATCGCCGCCGAGGAGCGTGTCGTTGCCATCGCCGCCGTAGAGCGTGTCGTTCTGCTGTTGGCCGGCGAGGTAGTCGTCGCCGCCTTCGCCGCGCAGGGTGTCGTTGCCGATGTCGCCTTCCACCCGATCGTTGCCGCCGCCCGCGCTGACGTCGTCGCCGCCACCGCCGGTGACGATGTGTTCCGCGGCGTCCGTGCCCGTGACCGTACCGCTGCCGGCGATATCCGCGTCGGTGCCGAAAGCGTTCTCGTCGGGGATCGTGTAAGGATCGGCGATGTCTGCTTCGAGGGTCAGCTCGACCTGCGCGGTGTCCTCGCCGCCGCGTCCGTCGCTCACGCGCACGGTCAGGGTTTGCTGGGCTTCGCGCGGGTCGCCGTCGCGGACCGTGTCGGCGTCATCGTTGAGGAAGACTTCGCCGGTGCTGGCATCGATGCGGTAGTGGCCATCGTCGTTGCCGGAGACGATCTCGTAGGTGAGCGAATCGCCGTCCACGTCGAAGGCGCTCACCTGGCCGACGATGCTGCCGGCCGCGGCATCGCCCGCCACATCGAACTGGTAGCTCGTGTCATCGCCGATCTCCGCCACCTCGTGGTGGCGGAACTCAATCTGCTTCACGGCGAAGTCGGAGAAGGCGTAGCGCGTGCCCTGGATCACCAGCTGACTGATCGCTTCGCCTGCGTCGATCTCATAGGCGTACTCGTGGGCGCCCACGTTGGTGCCGTTCTGATCGATGGCCAGGGGACCTCGGGCGACTTCGTTACCATCGCTGTCGAGGGCGATCCACTCACCTTCCTCGTGCAGGCCGGCGCCGCCCTCGTTGGCGTACTGGCGCGAGGTGGTGAGGGTGATGTTCGAGGCATAGCCCTCGAAGTCCAGGATGAGCGACTCGCTGGTGTCGATCTGAGAGCTGATGGCGCCACCGTCCACGCCGACGCCGGTGCTCGAGGCGTGAACCACGCCGTCGCTGCCGTCGGCGGCGATCGCCCGCACGGTCACCAGGCCGCCTTCGAGCGAGCCGACGCCGTCGCCGTTCACTACCGTAGAGGACATCGCCAGGGAGTGGTCGGAGACGCCCGCCGGCGTGCTCGTGAGCACCGGCGCGGTGCTGTCCCACTGCACGTCGACGCTGAAGGTCTGCACGGAGCTGCTGCCGTCCGTGGAGGTGGCCGTCACCTCGAGGTCTACGCTGTCGCCGCCGAGGGCTGCCAAAGCGTCCTCATCGCCCACGGTGATCTCACCCGTGTTCTCGTCGATGACGAAGGCACCACCGTGATCGTCGTTGAGGGCGTAGGTGACCGAGTCGCCGGCGTCTGCATCGACACTGCTCGCCGTTACGCCCACCGTGTCGCCCGCGTTGGCCGTGTCGAACACCTGGTTGGCGCCGGCATCAGCGTCGCTGACGGCGCTGGCATCGAACTCGTCCACGTCCACCACATCGATGTCGTAGGTCTCAGTGGAGGTGGAGCCATCCTCGGAGGTGGCCGTGACCTCGATCTGCATGGATGTGGCGTTCTCCGCGTCGATCGCGTTGGGGTCGGCCACCGTGACCTCGCCCGTCTCCGGGTCGATGGCGAAGGCATCGTTCGGATTTTGCGTGAGCGAGTAGGTGACGTCGCTGTTGCTGCCGTCGTCGTCGCTGGCAAAGGCCGTGATGCCCACGCTGTCGCCCGCGCTCACATCCTCGCTGATGCTGTTGGCCGCGGCGTCGGTATCGCTGATCGGGGTGACCGAGAACTCGTTCTCGTCGGTGACGTTCACCGTGTACCAGCGCGAGCTGCGCGAGCCGTCGTCGGACTCCGCGCGCACCGCGATCCGCATCGTGTTGTCGCCCTCGAAGTTCAGAGCGGAGGGGTCGGCGACGGTCACCTCACCGGTCACCGGATCGATGGCGAAGGCGTCGTCCTGGTTGTGGGTGAGCGAGTACGTCACGTTATCCGTGCCGTCACCGTCGCTGGCGAAAGCCTGGATACCCACCGAGGCGCCGACGGCGGCGGTCTCACTGACCTCGTTGGAGCCGCCGTCGACGTCGGAGATGCTGCCGATGTTGAACTCGTCGTGGTCGCCGATCTCGATGTCGAAGGTCTGGGCCGAGGTGGAGCCGTCGGTGGAGGTGGCGGTCACCTCGATCTGCATGCTCGACGCGGTCTCATGGTCGATGGCGCTGCTGTCGGCCAGGGTGACCTCACCGGTGACCGGATCGATGGCGAAGGCATCGCTGGGGTTCTGCGTCAACGAGTAGGTGACGTCGCTGTTCGAGCCGTCGGCGTCGAAGGCGAAGGCGGTCACCCCCACGTAGGCCCCGTTCTCCGCGTTCTCGCCGACGAGGTTGTCGCTGCCGTCGATGTCGCTGACCGCGGTGACGTCGAACTCGTCGTGGTCGCCGATGGAGATGCGGAAGGTGCGGCTGCTGGTGGTGCCGTCCTCGGAGGTGGCTTGCACCTCGATGCGCATGGTGTCGCGATTCTCGAAGTCGAGCGCGCTGGGATCGGCCACCGTCACCACGCCGGAGTCCGCGTCGATGGCGAACGCGCCGCCGGCGTCGCTCAGCAGCTCGTAGCTAACGTCGCTGTTGGTGCCGTCCTCGTCGACGGCGAACACCGTGAGGCCGACCTGATCGCCAGCGCCCGCGTTCTCGCTCACGAGGTTGTCGGCGCCGTTGGTGTCACTGAGGCCACTCACGTGGAACTCGTCGTGATCACCGAGGGTGATGTCGAAGGTCTGGGTGCTGGAGGAGCCGTCGGCGGAGGTGGCCGTGACTTCGATCTGCACCGTCTCGCCCGCCTCGTAGTCGAGGGCGTCCGAGTCGGCGACGGTCACCACGCCGCTGTCGGCGTCGATGGCGAAGGCGCTGCCGGGGTTCTCCGAGAGCGAGTAGGTGATGCTCGAGTTGGAGCCGTCCGCATCGCTGGCCGAAGCGGTGATGCCCACGCGCAGGCCGTCGGGTGCGTTCTCGAGGATGGTCGGGTTGCTGGCGTCGCTGTCCGTGATCGGCCCCACGTCGAACTCGTCGTGGTCGGTCACCGCCACGGAGAAACTCTGGGTGGTGCTGGTGCCATCGTCGGAGGTGGCCGTGACCTCGATGCGCATGGAGGCGTCTGCCTCGTAGTCGATGGCGCTCGGATCCGCCACGGTGACCACGCCCGAGGACGGGTCGATGGCGAAGGCGCCGCCCGCATCGTCCGCCAGGGAGTAGGTCACGCCGTTGTTGGACCCGTCATCGTCCGTGGCGAAGGCCGTGATCCCCACCGTGTCGCCCACGGAGGCCTGCTCGGACACGGTGTTGGCGTCCGTGTCCGTATCGCTGACGGGCTTGATGGCGAACTCGTCGTGGTCCGCGATGGTGATGTCGAAGGTCTGGGTGGACGTCGAACCGTCAGTCGAGGTGGCCGTGACCTCGATCTGAATCGTCGACGCGGTCTCGTAGTCGATAGCACTCGAGTCGGACACGGAGACGACGCCCGTGGTGGCATCGATGGCGAAGGCATCGCCCGGGTTGCCACTCAGCGAGTAGCTCACGCTGTCCGCCGAATCCGCATCGTCGGCGAAGGCAGCGATGCCCACGGTGACGCCTTCCCCGGCGTGTTCGGACACGATGTTGGCGTCGCCGTCGGTGTCGCTGATGGCGGAGACATCGTGGTCGTCCACCACGCCGCCACCCCCGCCGCCACCACCACCACCCCCGCCGCCGTGGGCGGGATCGACGACGTCGATGTCGAACAGCTGGGTCGTGCTCGAGCCATCCTGCGACGTCGCCGTGACTTCGATCTGGGCGGTGCCGTGGGCGAGGGCGCTCGGGTCGGCGACGGTGACGATGCCGCTGGTGCCGTCGACGGTGAAGGCGCCGCCGGCATCATCGCTCAGCGTGTAGGTGACGTCGCTGTTGGTGCCGTCGGCGTCGTCGGCCTGGGCCGTCACGGCGATCGTGTCGCCGGCGCTGGCGGTGGTGCTGACCGTGTTGGCGCCGCCGTCATCGTCGGTGATGCGCGAGACGTGGAACTCGTCGTGATCGGTGATGGCGATGTCGAAGGTCTGCACCGACGAGGAGCCATCGGCGGAGGTCGCCGTGACCTCGATCTGCATGCTGGTGCTGCTCTCGAAGTCGAGGGCGCTCGAGTCGGCGACGGTCACGACGCCGTTTGACGCACCGATGGCGAAGGCGTCACCAGGGTTCGAGGTCAACGTGTAGGTGACGTCGCTGTTGGACCCGTCCGCATCGTCAGCGAAGGCGGTCACGCCCACGCGGGTGCCCTCGATGGCGTGTTCGGACACGGTGTTGGCGGCGCCGTCGGCGTCGCTCACAGCCGTGATGTCGAACTCGTCGATGTCGGTCACGGAGATATCGAAGCTCTCGGTGGTGCTGGAACCGTCCTCGGAGGTCGCGCGCACTTCGATGCGCATGGAGCGCGAGGACTCGAAGTTGAGGCCGTTCGGATCCGCGACCGTGACCACGCCCGAGCTCGGGTCGATGGCGAAGGCGCTGTTCGGGTTGGAGATGAGCTCGTAGCTCACATCATCGTTGCTGGCATCCGCATCGTCCGCGAATACCGTGACGCCCACGAGATCACCGGTGGACGCGTTCTCAGCGATGCTGTTCGCCGTGGCATCCGTGTCACTCGGCATGGTGACGTGGAACTCGTTGTGGTCGCCGATGGCGATGTCGTACTCCTGGGTGCTGACGGAGCCGTCCTCGGACGTCGCCGTCACCTCGATGCGCAGGGTCTGGGCGCTCTCGAAATCCAGCTGACTCGCGTCGGCGACGGTCACCTCACCCGTCTCCGCGTCGATGGCGAAGGTGCCGTTGGCATCGTCGCTCAGGGAGAAGGTGACCTCACTGGTGGTGGCGTCGTCATCGGCGGCCGAGGCGGTCAGGCCGACGTAGACACCGTCGACGGCGTTCTCCTTCACGGTGTTCGCCGCGTCGTCCGTGTCGCTGATCGCGCTCACGTCGAACTCATCGAAATCGTTGATCTCGATGGTGAAGCGCTGGGACGAGGTGGAGCCGTCCTCGGAGGTGGCGGTGACCTCGATGCGCATGCTCTCGTCCGCCTCGAAGTCGATCGCGCTCGGATCGGCGACGGTGACCACGCCAGAGTCGGCGTCGATGGCGAAGGCGTCGTTCGGGTTGTCGGTGAGCGTGTACGTGACGTCGTCGTTGCTGCCGTCACCGTCGCTGGCGAAGGCCGTCACGCCCACGGTATCGCCGGCGGAGACGTTCTCGCTGATGCTGTTCGCCGTCGCGTCCGTGTCGGTCACGGGCGTGACATCGAACTCGTTGATGTCGGTGACGGTGACCGTGTACTGCGTGGATGTGCTGGAGCCATCCTCCGAGGTGGCGGTGATCTCGATCTGAATCTCGGGCGAGGCCTCGAAGTCGATCGCGTCGGCGTCGTCGATTCTCACGGTGCCGTTGCTATCGATGCGGAAGGCGCCCCCGGGGTTCTCGGTCAGCTCGTAGGTCACCCCGTTGTTGGTGCCGTCCTGATCCTCGGCGGTGACCCGGAAGACGCTATCGCCGTCCGGATCCTCCTCGCTGACCGTACGGCTGGAGCCCCACACATCGCTCAGGGCGGAGATGTCGAACTCGTTGTGGTCGGTGATGGCGATGTCGAAGGTCTGGGAGGAGGTGGAGCCGTCGTCGGAGGTGGCGAGCACCTCGATCTGCATGGTCTGGGCGGTCTCGAAGTCGAGGCCCGATGGGTCGGCGACGGTGACCACGCCCGAGTCCGCGTCGATGGCGAAGGCATCGTTCGGATTGTTGGCGAGGGAGTACTGGACACCGTTGGTGGTGCCGTCGTCGTCGCTGGCGAAGGCGGTCACGCCGACCGTGTCGCCGACTGACGCGTTCTCCGAGACTGTGTTAGCCGTTGCGTTCGTATCGCTGACGGCGCTCACGTCGAACTCGTCATCGTCGGTGATGGCGATGTCGAAGGTCTGGGTGGCCGTGGAGCCGTCGTCGGAGGTGGCCGTCACCTCGATCTGCATGCTCTGGGCCGTCTCGAAGTCGAGCGCGGACGGGTCGGCCACCGTGACCACACCGCTATCAGCATCGATAGCAAAGGCATCGCCTGGGTTGGCGGACAGGCTGTACTGGACGTCGTCGGTGCCGTCGCCATCGCTGGCGAAGGCGGTCACGCCGACGGTGTCGCCGGCCGAGGCGGTTTCGATGACTGTGTTGGCGCCCCCATCCGTGTCGCTGACAGCGGAGATGTCGAACTCGTCGTGATCGGTGATCGCGATGTCGAAGGTCTGGGTCGAGGTGGAACCGTCATCGGACGTTGCCGTCACTTCGATCTGCATGGATTGGGCTGACTCGAAGTCGAGGCCCGACGGGTCGGCGACCGTCACCACGCCCGAATCGGCGTCGATGGCGAATGCGGCGTTGGGGTTGGTGCTCAGGGAGTACTCGACGCCGTTGTTGGTGCCATCGGCATCGCTCGCGAAGGCGGTGACACCCACCGTGTCCCCCGCAGAGGCATTCTCCGCGATGGTGTTTGCGCTGCCATCGGTATCACTGACGGCGGAGACGTCGAATTCGTCATCGTCGGTGATGGCGATGTCGAAGGTCTGGGAGGAGGTAGAGCCGTCCTCGGAGGATGCTGTCACCTCGATCTGCATCGACTGGGCGGACTCGAAGTCAAGGCCGCTCGGGTCTGCCACCGTGACCACGCCGGTGTCGGCGTCGATGGTGAATGCGTCGTTGGGGTTGGCGCTCAAGGAGTACTCGACGCCGTTGGTGGCACCGTCGTCATCGCTGGCGAAGGCGGTCACGCCCACGGTGTCGCCGATGGCGGCGCCTTCGTTGATCGTGTTCGCATCGCCGTTGGTGTCGCTGACCGCCGAGACGTCGAATTCGTCGTGATCGGTGATGGCGATATCGAAGGTCTGGGCGGAGGTCGAACCGTCCTCGGAGGTGGCGGTGACCTCGATCTGCATGGTCTGGGCCGACTCGAAGTCGAGGCCACTCGGGTCCGCGACCGTGACCACGCCGCTATCGGCATCGATGGCGAAGGCGTCGTTGGGGTTGGCACTCAAGGAGTACTCGACGT